>DAOWOG010000169.1 GCA_030642185.1 Helicobacteraceae bacterium
GATGATCGGGTTGCATACTATGTCCTGTCTCAGCATGGCAGCATTGCAAAATCTCAATGCTGTGGCGACATCTCGCCTTATCTGCTCCGTAGTCATACTTGTAAACATATTTATGCTGCTCCTCATTGGACATAACGAGCGGTTGATGGTTTTGTAGGTGCTTCAGTTGATTCGTCGGAGTGCCTATGTGAAGACAAAGCGCATCTATGATTCCAAAGTAACTATTTTGGTACCGTGCTACAATGAAGAAGAGGTGATACTTTCATCTCTTAAAAGCCTGCTGGCACAAACGTATCCCTATATTGAGATTCTTGTGATTGATGACGGAAGTTCTGACAGGACCTATCAGATCGCCAAAGCTTTGGAGTTTGATGACGGATATCATTCTCTCAAGGTACTCAGCAAACCCAATGGCGGAAAATCGCGAGCCTTGAATTATGGTATCGATCACTCTTATGGTGAACTGATCTGTGCCGTGGATGCGGATTCAAAACTCAAAGAGAATGCTATCGAACTTCTGGTTGAGCATTTTGATGATCCTCAAATCGCTGCGGTAGCCGGAAGCGTTTATGTTATCAATCAAACATCAATCCTGACACGTCTTCAGGCGCTTGAATATATCGAGGGTTTGAATATGGTGCGAAACGGGCAGGCATTTTTAAAACTTGTCAATATCATTCCCGGACCGATCGGTATGTTTCGCAAATCTGCTATGCAGGAAGTAGGTCAGTATGATCATGACACCTATGCGGAAGATTGCGATCTGACTTTAAAGCTCATCAATAAAAATTACAAGATCGATTTTGAGCCTGATGCACTCTCTTATACGGAAGCACCGGAAAATCTTTTGGATCTTTTAAAGCAGCGGTACCGATGGACGCGCGGTATCCTTCAGTCCATCAGAAAACACCGGAAATATCTCTGGAACTGGCGGGCAAAGGCCTCAATGAGTTTTGTCATGTGGTATATGCTTTTTGAGTCGGTTTTTTGGCCTTTCATGCAGCTGTGGGGCGAACTCTTTATGATCTACCTGGGTCTGAATCTTGGAATGAGCCAGCTGCTGCTCTTTTGGTGGATACTCTTTACCATCTTGGATATTGCCGGTGCTTTCTACTGTCTGCTGATTACCAAAGAAGATTTGAATTTGGCATGGTATGCTATTATATATCGGCTTTTCTTTATCAGTATTATCAATATAGCCAAAGTGTTCGCCACCGTTGAAGAGTGGTTCAATATTAAAATGAGTTGGGGCAAACTCGAGAGAAAAGGGAGAATTTAATGAATGTATTATCTTTTATGTCATTTCTGGTTCTGGGGATCACGATTTTAACCATGATATTTGGTGTCATCGCGTACTTTTTATATAAAGCAAGAGAACGCAAGCAGAAACGTGATGAGGTCACTTACGAAGATGTCCTTGATTCAGAAGGTGAAGCGTACCTCTTTTTTGAGTCCTCTAAAAAGAAACCCGTATGACATTGCAGATGGTTCAAGTCGATAGTTACGACAGAAAGTTCTGGTTGACGATAGTGGTGCTGCTGATCGCACTCTCTTTAACGACTTATCAGTTAATGCAAAACTTCTATACCAAAAATATGATGCTCTTCTCGAGCAATGACAAAGCCCTTTATCTTTTTGTTCCGGACGCATTGGAACATACGCAAAAACGGCTGGGGATTGATCCGGCTGAGTATCGAAAAACACTCGATAAATTTATCGCTTTAAATCAACGGCTTGACTTTAAAATCTCAAAAATATCTGATTTGAAACTCATAGAGGACGATGGCATTTTGATACTGATGGATACACTCTCTCTCAGTGATCAGGAACGCATGGCTATTAACCGATATGTAGACAAAGGCGGAAATCTTCTTTTCAACTCCCAATCCGGATTCAGAGATGATGATTTTAAACTGAGAGGTGACAGCTTTATCCATAATATCACCGGGTTGAAACTCTCAGCTTCTCCAAACCATATCAAGCTTAAAGACAGCGTGATGACTGTCAGACTGCTTTCGCCAATGGGCACATACATTCCAAACGGAGATGCCGTCTATCTGCTCGATTATGATCCGCTGCCTGTTTTTGAAACCCCGAGACAGTTGAAAGCTGATGCATATTTGACTAATCAGGCACAGAACTCTTTTCTTAAAATCAATGATGAGTATCTGCCGAAATCACAAAGCGGTCTGCTGTGGCATGGAACAAAAAATCTGGGCAAATGGGTCTATTTCAGTTTTCCGCTCTACAGTATGTTTGAATCAACAGCAGATTTAAAGCATTTTGAAAATTTGTACAAAGGGATGATCGAGTACCTTACAGAGACGTTTATTTTACGCAAGCTTCCCTACCTGGACAGTGATAACGTCTCTTTTGTATCACAGGATACAGAGTATCAATACCAAAGCTTTGAGCAGTTCTCAGATGTTTCCAGGAGGTATCGTGTTCCGGTGACAGCATTTTGTGTGGCTGATCTGACTGAGCAGCACAAAGATCTGGTAGATAAGATCAAAGATAATTCCTATATGGATTTTGGTTCACACAGTTATGATCATAAACAGATTGTCGGAACATCTGACGAGAATTATCGTCTTGAATCTGCCGGTTCAAGAGAACTGTTGTCAAAGCTGACCGGGCGTACAATTACCGGTTTCAGACCGCCACGTGAAGAGATAGACACCAAGCTGCTCACACTATTGGCAGAGAGTGGATACCATTATGTGCTCAATAAAATAGAAGACCGTATCTACCCTTATTTTCGTGACGGGATGATGATCATTCCCCGCCATGCCACGGATGATTATGCGTATCTTATTGAAATGGATTGGGGACCGAAAGAAATTGTAGACCATATGATCAGAGAAAACAGGGTACAAAAAGCATTGGATGGTATTTATGCACTCAGTACCCATACGCATCTGATGAATTATTCGACAAATATTCAGATTCTGGATGCATATTTTGACTATCTTTCAAAAAATCCGCAGATCAAAAGCATGTCAGGAGAGATGCTCTATGACCGGATCACCAAAACAAAGGCAGTTGTTCTTAATCATAAAGAGAGTGCTGTCAATCTATTGGTCAATATTGAGAACAGTGAAGATGTACAGATTGATGATTTTACCTTCCGTGTCTTTACGCCGCATAAGAAGATCGTCTCCATTGAGAGTGAAATGATTGGGTTGGAGTATACATTTAAAAGAATAGATGATTTTGTTTATGATGTCGTTGTGAAAAAACTGGCACCGGGTTCAAAAAACCTGTTGTTCATCAAGTATGAAGAATTATAAAATACGATCTATAAACCAGTAGAGTGCGAGCAGGGCAGTGATAAAGCTTATGCCCTGTAAGATAATAGTCTGATAAAAATGGAATTTGGCAAAATAATAGAGAAGCGGAAAGACCAGCAGCACAATGGCAATCTGACCCGTCTCTACCCCAAGGTTAAACCCAAAGAGAATAATCAACAGGTGTACATTCTGCATCGCCATCTCCGAGAGAGCATTGGCAAATCCAAAACCGTGCAAGAGACCGAACAGAAATACCAGAAGGTAGATTCTGTGCGGAAAATATTTCATAATATTAAACACTGCTGTAATAAAAATAGAAAGTGCAATTCCACTTTCTATCCATCTCGCATTAATGGAAGCCAGATCCAAAAAGGCGGCAGAGAGTGTGATGGAGTGGGCAATACTGAAAGTGGTGATGATCTTAACAAGATTGAGGAGGGCTGTTTTGAATGAGGAGACGACAGAAACAGTCTGCTCTTTTTTGATCAGTACTGCGGGAATAATTAACATCAGTACAAAAAGCAGATGATCATAACCGCTCCAGATATGCCAGATCCCTTCCTCCCAGAACTGTAAAAAATAATCCCACTGCGATTTTTTTTGAAGGGAGAGTTGATGCGAAGTTTGCCGGGGTGAGAAGAGCTGCGTGATATTATTGTCTGCAGTCGTGACACTCAGGAACATCCGCTGCAGCGGATCTATGTCAAAAAAAAGCGTATACTCCAGTGATAAGTCGGTTTCCTGAGATGTCACATCACCATGAAGCAAAATATTTAAATAGCTTTGATCAAGTTTTCTATAAATTTTATACTCTGAAGGAGATAGGGTGATAAGCTGATTATTCTGGGTCAAGTGTATTTGAGATAAAAGATGTGTCTCAATTTGCTGTTGGTGATTATACAGTTCTTTCCAGGAAACAACACTATTGTTGTTGTCATCGAGGTCAATGACGGATTGAAAATTGTCCGTCTCAATATCACAGTGTAGAAACACATGATCTGCTGTTATATTCACATCAATGTAGTTCTCTTTTGATTGATGGGCTTCAATCATTAAACTGAATAAAAAGAGCAGCAAAAACCATCGAATCATTAAACAAATCTTCTTATATGGAATATGCTATTATAGCGCAGCTTACGAAGTGACAATATATAGGGCACCTCCAATGCCATTAAGCTAAGAGAATAAAATGTCAAAAAAAGGTGGCTAGACTATTTCGGGGGTGAGACTTTAGTCTTAC
>DAOWOG010000275.1 GCA_030642185.1 Helicobacteraceae bacterium
ACGACAGGACAGGCATAATGGCACGCGCCGCAGTGAATACAGAGGTCTGCTTCGAGTAGCTGCTCTGACTCTTCCGGTGTAACGGCACACTCCATTTCCGGGTGCTCTTCAATATGACTGATCAGGTAAGGCTGAATCTGGTCATGCTTTTCCCAGAAGTCAGATTTATCGATGATCAAATCTTTAATGACACGATTGATACTTGATGGTTCGATGACAAGTTCTTCACCGAAAAGATCCACCATATCATGGAGGTTCTCTTTACAAGCCAGCGTAGCTCTTCCATTGACTTTCATCGCACATGCGCCGCAGATACCATGACGACAGCTTCGACGATAGGAAAAACTTCCATCGTGATCCCATTTGATACGGTCTAAAATATCAAGAACAACCTCTTCTGAGGTGACTTCCATTTTATACTCTTTATAATATGGGAGATAATCTGTCTCTTCATTAAAACGGAAAACTTTAAAAGTAACGTTTTTTGTCGTTATTGATTCACTCACGTCATCCCCTTAGTATGTTCTGGCTTTGAGTTCATGTTTGCCGAGTACGACATCCATATAATCCAGTGTGATATTGCCTTCTTCATCCATATAGCCCATAGTGTGCTGTAAAAAGTTTTCATCATCGCGCTGAGGATAATCTTCACGGTAGTGTGCACCGCGGCTCTCTTTACGTGCCAATGCGCTTTGTACAATGAAAAGAGAGTAGTCCAGCATATGACCAAACTCGATGGCTTCTTGAAGCTCTGTATTGAATATCTTCGATTTATCGTCGATACGTATATTTTTGTAACGCTCACGAAGTTCTTTCATGATGACCATCTGTGCGGAAAGTGTCTTTTCCGTTCTAAAAACACCGGCATTGTCAGTCATGCTCTGCTGAAGTTCTTCACGAAGTACAGGAACTCTTTCATTCCCATTGTTGCTCAGTACCCAATCCATTTCATCAACCATACGCTGCGCATCTTTTTCAGTAGCAACACGAAGTTCAATATCGTCGACATCTTTTACCATTGTCTTTCCGACAAAACGTCCGAAAAGAAGTGCTTCAAGTACCGAGTTTGCACCCAGACGATTGGCACCGTGGACTGAAACACATGAACATTCACCGGCAGCATAGAAACCTTCTACCAGTTCAGTATTGTTTTTACGTACATGTCCTTCGATATCACATGGGATACCGCCCATGGAGTAGTGTGCAGTTGCTGAGATAAGGATAGGCTCTTTGATCATGTCGAGACCGAGAAAGGTAATAGCCAGATCACGCAGTTCCGGTAGACGCTTAAGAATCAGATCTGCACCGAGATGGGTCAGGTCAATATAGACGGCATCTTTGCGGGGACCGACACCGCGTCCCTCGCGAATCTCCTGGATAATGGCACGTGCAACAACATCACGCGAAGCCAGTTCCATAGCATTTGGTGCATACTTTGTCATAAAGCGCTCACCCTCTGAATTGATCAGCTTGCCGCCTTCGCCGCGCGCTGCTTCAGAGATGAGAACACCGTTTCCGGATAATCCCGATGGGTGAAACTGTACAAATTCCATATCTTCGAGCGGAAGACCATGACGTGCAACGATAGAAAGTCCGTCGCCGGTATTGGCATGGGCATTTGAATTGATTTTAAACGAACGGGCATATCCGCCGGTTGCAAACAGTACCGTTTTTGCATTGAAAATCGCTTTTTCCATATTGCGTATATTGAAGGCAACAACTCCATACGCTTTTCCGTCTTCATAGAGGATGTCGGCAGCATACCATTCATCCCAGAACTTAACGCCGACACGGTGTGCCTGCTCATAAACAGTTTGAAGCAGTGTCAGACCGGTACGGTCTTTTGCATAACAGGCACGCGGAGAAGACTGCCCTCCGAAAGGACGTTGTGCGATAGTGCCGTTTTCGTTACGGGAAAATGCAGCACCCATACGTTCAGCCCAGCGTATTGTCTCCGGAGCATTTTGACACATAAACTCTACCGCATCCTGATCCGCTAAATAATCAGCACCTTTGACTGTATCAAACTCATGCAGTTCAACGCTGTCTTCGTCACTGAATGCAGCATTGACACCGCCTTGCGCTGCACCTGAGTGAGAACGCAGAGGATGAAGTTTTGTAATTACAGCGACCTTTTTACCGGCTTTTTGCAACTCACGGGCTGCTGCTGAACCTGCGAGACCTGCGCCTACGATCACCGCATCATAAGTATAAATGGGAATACTCATTTGCTTTCCTTGGGTCTTGAAATATCGATAGATTATAGCAAAGAGAGCCTTTTTTGAGGTTGAAAAAAAGGATTGTTTTGATACATATGAAGGTTGTTACTATTTGAATCAATTATCGATTCAAAGGTGGAGTAATAGATCTATTATTTGACATCTTCTTTAACGCGTTTGTCTGTTATGATGCGATTGTTGCCCTCAGCCATTGATGCTGAAAGGGACTCCTGTTCGACCTTGATAATGTCACTGAGTGTCGATACTGCAGTCATGTTTTTCAATATTCCGCTGACAGTGATAGGTACGTTTCCGCCATTCGGCAATTTAAACTTTGTCTCTTCAACGGTTTGACGGAATTTTTCACAATCCTCTGTTGCCGCATCCAGATTCTTGCGAAAAAGAACAAACACAAACTGCTTCTCATCTATGCGGGCAACAATATCAACATTTTGTTTAAATAAAGAGAAGATGAAACTTGTCTTGGATAAAACAGTTTTAATGAAAGCAGCAGGGTATTTACTGTCAAGATTATCAAAAGAGTCAATCTCCACCAGACAGACTGAAGCATTCAGAGAACTGCTTAGATTTCTTCTTTCGGAAAATTCCTTGACAAGACCTTTGTAATTGAGCAGTCCTGTCTCCCTGTCTTTTAAGGAAGTGCTTTCACTGGCATTTTTACGAAAGCCCATTCGTTTTGAGATCATCTCTACCTCTTCGGTAAGGATAGTATGGTTGTAGATATTGGCATCAATACCAAAAAGGGATTTAAGATCATCATAGATATTTGAGAGCAGTCGGCGAAAGGTGAACAGACCCATCAGCACAATAAACAAAGTGAGATAAACGATGATTGATGTTACAGTATAGCGTTTTAAATCGTATGGAATTTGAAGAGAAAGGACATGGTTTACCTGTGCATCAAGGCTTTTTTTGGCAGAGAGCATTGCTGATTTTTTTTGATTGAGGTTTTGATCGTTTCGTTGAAACCAGGCATCGGCTTTTTCAATAAAGAGTCGGGCAAGAGATTCCAGTTTGACAAGTTCATTGG
>DAOWOG010000087.1 GCA_030642185.1 Helicobacteraceae bacterium
CTAAGCAATTTTACGTTCTCGGGGCTGCGACTTTAGTCGCATTAACAAGCCTGTCAAGCCCTGAAAGTAAGACTAAAGTCTCACCCCCGAAGTAGTCTAGCCACCTTTTTTTGACATTTTACTTTCTTAGCTTAATGGCATGGGGGGGGGTGTGTGACTTCAGCCGTACAAAAAATGTTCCAAATCATGGGACTTCCGGACTAAAGCCCCGAAATCCGGAAAGGTCGAAGCTTATTGATTTCCGAAGGAAGGAGGTGTAACCTGTCCGTCATCACTGCCGGAAATACTAGAGCTTGAAGAGCTGTTGCTTGAGTCTAAAGAAGAGCTGCTGCTTGAGCTTGAAGAGCTGCTGCTTGAGCTTGAAGAGCTGCTTGAATTCGACTTATAAAAACCGTTCAGTGCTCCCATTTCCCGCTTGACTATCTCATCGATACAGGCATTGTCATTACATGCGTTGATCTCTGCAGTAATATCATTGATAGAAAATGTATCGCTATCATCATTGGAAGGGGCTTGGCAGATTGTACCGGGAAGGCAGGGAATGCCAAGAACAGGAGCAAGACTGTTTGTGCTTTGTTCAAATGAGAGTGTAATGGCTGCGACAGCTGTCTCTTTAGCAATGTCAAGGTCTCCGCCATTCAGTTGATCACCTGCTGTAACAACATCAAAGTCAAAATCCGCCTTTGCAGATGCAGCAGCAGTAAAAGAAGACATGTCCGCACCATTAACCAGCATTGTTGTGAAAGGATTAATGTTTTCATATCCTGCAGGTGCCTTTAATGCAGGGGAGTAAGGCTCTCCTGCATCAGCTTTGTCATTGTTGTTCATATCATTAATACCATGAAGTGCAGATAGTTCCTGACCCTCAATGGATGTATTGAACTCATACACGCCGTTACCTACTTCCAGGCTTGCCGGAATATTACCCGCACTTACATCCGCATTAATAACATACGCGTCAGATACCTTTATCTTCGGTAATGTCTTCTCTGCTGCAGGGCTTGTATCTGATGGTGAGCCGCTGCCACCACCACAACCTGTCAATAGCAGAGATGCAGTTAAGACCGATACTGAGATGATACTTGTTATTTTTTTTATTTGCATTACAATCCTTACTGATTTTTGTAGAGACTCTGATATTTAAGAGTATATTCCAATACTCTATTTATTATATATTCTTAATTATAACTAAAATATGTAAATAGATGACAAATAAGGTTGCCTAAAGTCTGTCTGATACAGGATGCCGTTTGATTTTCATTTAAGATAATGTCTTACAATTCCTACAATAAATTAATAGAGACAGATTCGTATGTATTATTTGTTTTGCAGAGGGTAGCGATGAAAAATGAAATTATATTGGCAGGTGGGTTATTAATCACACTTATTGCTGTCGGCAGTGTGATATTCAGCGGTGAAGATGTCGGAGAGATTTATGCCAACATATCGGATGAAGAGAGAAGAGAGCTGTTGAGTCCGAAGCAGCAAGATGAGATCAATATTGTCTATGAAACAGATAACTCGTCTGTTGTGTCAATGAACACCCAGAAAAAGAGAACTGCGAGCATTGGCAAACAAGCAGATGAAAAACCTCTGCCGCTTGGCTTGAGTACCTATGATGCAAAAAGAAATTTTAAAATTTCAATGTATGATCCCGAGCAGATGTATAAGCCTTCCGAGGCGCCGAAAGCAAAAAAATATGTCACTGTAGAGGGAAGCATAGACGGCAGTAAGTTCATAATGAAGGTACCTGATTATTTTATAGAAAACCCAGACAATGTTAAATTTCGCCTGACCAATAAAACGACAGGGGAAAGCAAGACTATTCCCGCATCTTTTCTATACAATCTAACTACTGCCAACGGAGAAGCGGCGGCACATCATGTCGTCTCCATGTCCTCGCGAAATCCTGGGAATTATGAATACGCGACACGTCCGCAGATAACGCCGCCCTCATTCGGGAATTAAAGTATAACAGCGATACTCAGCGTACGCTCGGATACGCTATGTTCGTCACCTTCGCACCGCCGATCTCTTTTACCGTCATAACCAGCGGAATTGCAGGGATAGCTATGTTGTTTCCAAACAGAACACCGGAGAAAAGCCCGTTGGCGTACTCCAGCTTATCGTTGATCGTAAAGTAACAGACTTCCGCATAGCATTTTTCGACATTTCCAACAATAGGACAGGGCTCACCGCCTGAGAAGTCATGGTCGCAATCTCCCGTATCCGGTTGAACGAAGTGCTCCTGCATATCACGCGAAAGCCATCTGAAATAGCTGTAGTAGTCACTTGACACACTTGCATTGCCGTCGGATTCCCAGATCGTGCCGATTGTGTGGCTGATCATTCGTTCGCGCTTGGTGACCGCCGTCATGATCAGCACAGTTTCGTTCGTCCTGTCGGCTTTGCCGTAATAGGAGAAATCAAATGTTGTGAATTTAATGGCACTCTCTACTTCGCTGATCAGCTGCCATTCAGGTTTTGAGCTGTAGTCGCTAAAGACGATATCGACACCGATCTCACTGCTCGGTACGACTCTGTCACCCATAAAATTCTCAAAGGCCGTAGCGTTATAGGTCATAGCTCTTTTATTTGCGGTATCATAAATGACGACTTCCATAGAAATGGCATCATTGCCAAGTGTCTCCCATCCGGCCGCTTTTAACTGGGCTTCATTCAAATTGTTATCGTAAGCATAATAAAAAGCGACTTTGTCAACAGGAGCCCGTCCAAGATCAACACCATTGATCACTTTGTCGGTTTGCGCCATGCCTATCACTTCTATATAACCGAATTTGTCATTATAAACGGCTCCTGAGGCTTTTAAACCTATCCCAAGTTCACGTCTGACCGGTTTGATATTTGCCGGAACTCCATCGATGACCATACTGTCGTCAGAAGATTGCAGATAGACATTTTTATCGCTTATGTCATATATTAGAAATCCCTCCCAGACATCACCGGGAGAGAGGTAGAGCACAAAGTCAAGCAGGTCTCCCGACTCGGCAGCATCGGCAAAACTGATCTTTGCTACGACTGAGCGTCCTTTGTCCGTATTCATAACGCGGACCTGAGTATTCCATCCCTCTTCGTTGGCAAAAAAAGCCGGCCCTACCAGAAAATCTCCTGTGCCGTCATGTGTAAGTCTTATAGGGCCGTTTCCTCCGGCTATGGCCGTAGCAAGCAGGCCAAACGTAATAAGTAGTGATAATACGAGTTTCATTTTATCTCCTGTTGATCAAAATGGGGTTTGGGCAGTATGCCGGCAGCGGCTGAACTCTCTGAGCTTTGTGAGCTGATGGAACTCAGGGAACTGCTCGTACTGCTTGCATTGGAATCTGAACTCAGCGAACTGCTGCTTGAGCTTTGTGACGATGGAACAGATGGCCCGGTTCCGGATGAACCGCCTCCGAAAGTATCAGATTCGCCTCCGCAACCTATGAGCAGAGCCGATGCAATGGCCAGTATATAAATACGCATCTTTAGCCTTTTCATGTTTTTGAGATTTTATCCAACCTAAGATATTTTTTAGCATAATTACGTGCCGGTCTCCCTGTTTTCTGCCGCTCATCCTCTTTTTTGAAAATCAATAAAACTGCTGACAGAACCATACAAGATTGCTGTATTTTCAACTATGATATAATTTACCAAAAGGTTTAAAATGGCATTGGCATATTATGAAGAGAAGTACACCATTGATGATTATAAGCAGTGGGACGGTGATTGGGAATTGGTCTATGGTGATGCTTATGCAATGGCTCCGAGTCCAAGCTTTGAGCATCAGAACATTAGCTTAAAGATTTCCAGGCAATTAGATGAAGCGCTGGATGATTGTAAAGCGTGTTACACGGTCTATGAATGCGATGTTGAGTTTATGGAAGATACCGTCGTCCGCCCTGATGTCATGGTGATATGTTATGAACCGCAAGAGAGGCTTACTCGTGCTCCCGAGATCATCTTTGAAGTCATTTCAAAATCGACTGCAAAAAGAGATGAGGTCTTAAAGTTTGATCTGTATGCGCATGAGGGCGTGAAGTTCTATATTTTAGCCTATCCGGAGAGCAAAAAAGCAAAATGCTATAAACTCGTGGATGGAAAGTATCAAAAAATTGCAGATTTCAGTGATGAGAAGTATCTCTTTGAGCTTGAAAAATGCTCCATCGATTTCGATTTCGATTTTATCTGGAGAAAAAAATAACCCATCATTAAATCGACAGTTCCAAAAGCAATGGTTCTGTAATAGTATCTGCATTAAGATACAATAGGTATTCATGTCTGCCTGAAGCGTTATATTGACCACTTTAATTTTTCTTCAGAATTTTCCCCCATTGAACAAAGTATATTGACCTTGATATTTTTGACTTTAAAATTGCGCATATTTGCAGTAATGCCATACTTTAAGTTATGATATAATCTGCAAAAGAGGTTCAAAATGGCATTGGCATATGAAGAGAGTTATAGTATAGATGACTACCGGTATTGGGAAGGTGATTGGGAGTTGATATATGGTGGTGCTTATGCGATGGCTCCAAGCCCAAGCTTTGAGCATCAAAGTGTTAGCGGTAAAATTCACAGACAACTGGACGAAGCGCTGGATGATTGTAAAGCGTGTTACACGGTCTATGAATGCGATGTTGAGTTTATGGAAGACACCGTCGTTCGTCCTGATGTCATGGTAATATGTTATGAACCCCAAGAGAGGCTTACACGTGCTCCCGAGATCATCTTTGAAGTTATTTCAAAATCGACTGCAAAAAGAGATGAGGTTCTAAAGTTTGATCTGTATGCGCATGAGGGCGTGAAGTTCTATATTTTAGCCTATCCGGAGAGCAAAAAAGCCAAATGCTATAAACTCGTGGATGGAAAGTATCAGAAAATTGCAGATTTCAGTGATGAGAAGTATCTCTTTGAGCTTGAAAAATGCTCCATCGATTTTGATTTCGATTTTATCTGGAGAAAAAAATAATCCCGGCCATCTTCATAAGCATTAAATCGACAATTCCAAAAGCAATGGTTTTGATAAAGTATCTGAATTAAGATACAGCAGGTACCCATGGCTGCCTGAAGATTCTTGATCTGCAGTAGTATTGACATCATCCGCACTGCTCAGCGATTCATCATCACTATCCGGAGCTTCGTTGTTGGCAAAGGCATTGGAAGGAGCTGTAATGTTGGCATCATCCAGGCTTTTATAGAGATTGAAGTCATTAACCTTTGCCAGTATGACATCTGCATGGATGGCAAATTTCTCTTCATATTTTACAGGAAGGACGATCTTTCTTGCCGCTTCAAGACGGATCAGCTTTTTACTTTGGGAATTAACAAAGTAGGTAACATAAGGAGCTGTGATGTCATGAAGAGTATTATGTGTCTGCATCTCTATCAGTGTATAATGTTTATCTTTTGTCAAAATGGTTTCAATAGAGAACGACTCAAAAAGGTCACGATACAACAGGTTAAAAACCATAGTGCGGTTTTGTTCTTCTTCAGCATGCCTGGCGAGTACCTTATTCGATATTTTGGTTGAACCGATGGCACTGTACATAAAAATGGTAATAAGCATCAGCAGAGATACAGAGACCAGCAACTCCATTAAAGTAAAAGCATTGCGTCTCATTACAGCGGCCTTACCTTCAAGATCGCGCCATGCGTTGTTTTATCTTTGATCATGACCTTGATCAGCTCAAACTGGATCAAAGGCGCACCGGCGGCATTTTCCATATCCTGGTCAGTCATTGTCTCATCTTCTTCAGCAAGATCTGAACCTTCAAAGCGGATTGTATCTACCAGCGTTTCCGTATAGTCGTATTTTTTTGATTTAAGATATTTTCTAAAGTCATCATTGTCAATTTCATAACTTCTGTCCAGAATATCATAGAGTGATTTGCTGCTTTTGTTAAAACGCTTATCGGCATGTGCTCCGACGAGTGCAAGCTCTTCGCTGATCTTCGATAGACCTTTCAGTTTTGTAAACAGGAGTGTATTTGAGCTGTTCATCTGCAGCAGGGCAACTCCGGCAATAGAAGCAATTGCGGCAGCTATAAGTACCTCGACC
>DAOWOG010000112.1 GCA_030642185.1 Helicobacteraceae bacterium
AATTGACAGGTTTAAGTGAACGCAGAGCGAGGGAAGTACTTAAAGAACTTGAATCACAGGGCCTTTTGGATGTTGTTCCCCATACAAAACCCAAAGAGTATAAACGGCGATATTCGGCGATAAACGGCGAAAAGTATTAATGAATACATTTTTATGCTGGAGCGTATCCTGGAGGCCATCGAGAATGTCCCCAATAATGTCCCTGAAAATGTCCCCAATGAGAGAAGTGAAGATATTCTTAAACTTCTAAGGGAAAATCCAAAAATGACCCTCAACGCGCTCTAATATTTAAACATTTCCACAAGTATTGCAGCTATCTCTTTTGCTTTTTTTGTTTCTACTTCTCCGATTTTTTTAACCAACCTTGTTTTATCAACAGCTCTTATCTGATCGAGCAGTACCAAGCCGTTTTTATTTTCAAATTTAATTTTTGGCCTAACAACAAAATCAAATCCTTTACTTGTCATGGGCGCAATAATGACAGTATTTAACATATGCATCTCATTGGGAGAGATGACAATGCAAGGTCTTGTTTTTTGAATTTCCGAACCGACAGTCGGATTGAGTTTGACTAAATAAATATCATATCTCTTTACTTCCATTACCACTGCCAATCTTCTAAATCACTATCATTTAAAAATTCGTCCAAAATGGCTTCATCTTTTTTATTTTCATTTTTTGCCAGAACCTGATTGATATTATCTTCCCAGTTTTTTCTTGGATGATTGAGTATTGGTTTAATAAGCAGACCGTTTTCAACGACTTCCAATTCAATTTGTACATTTTCAAGATGCGCCTGCTGTATTAGTGGTTTTGGAATTCTAATACCTTGCGAATTACCTATTTTTGTAAGCATTGTCATAAAAGCACTCCATGATTTTTTACTATTAAGTAATTATAATGTAATAACAATTGAAAGTAAAGCTCTTCACATACCCTCCACACTCTTCACACTACAATGAGACATATCAAAAAAAAGGGAAAAATTATGAAAACGTTAATGACACTCTTATTCACACTGGTATTAGGTACCGGAATCGTTCAGGCGGCAGCTTTTGAAAAAACGGCTAAGTATAAAACAACAAAAATAGCAATTACGGCAGAGAAACCGTTGGTGGCCGGCAGTAATGTCCTACAATTTTCGATTACGCAAAAAGGAGAAGTTCCTTCCGGTGCCAAAGTAACAGTGAAGGCTTTTATGCCGGCGATGCCTGGAATGCCTTATATGGAAAGCAAGATTGATGCGAAAGATCTTGGTAACGGAAAATATGAGGCGGAAGTCAACTTTTCTATGGGCGGCACATGGCAGATGCATATCTTTATCATACCGGCTGAGGGAAAGAAAACCCGGGTTAAAACATCGGTCAATATTTAGGCAATACGGTGATGCAAGCTTTTCTCTTTAGTGCGCTCATGTTGGGGAATATACTTTATGCAGTGTCCCTCGATGCGATCATTGACAATGCATTAGCGAGTAATCCGTCTCTGCAATCGATCAATGAACGGATTGCGGCCAATAAAGAGAGTATCAACCTCGCCTCGCAGTTTGCCAATCCGGAACTTCTTTTGCGTATCAACGATATCAATCTGGATGACCCCACCAACCGATCGATTGAACCGATGCAGTGGATGGCCGTTGACTTCAGCCAGAAGCTCCCCTATTTTGGAAAACGTGATGCAGAAAAAAAGATTGCAATTGCCCAGGAAAATGTACTGATTGAAAATCTTGACAGTGCAAAATCGGCACTTGTCGGTGCTATCAAATCGCAGGCTTACAGCATCTGGGAACTGGAGCGGCTTGTAGCGATTATCGGCGACTATGAAGATCTGACCCGGCAGAACATCGAACTGTATGAAGCTTATACCTCTACTTCTGATGATCAGCATATGGGCATCATGTCGGCAGAGCTTACCCTCTCAAACCTGCGTATTCAAAAAAGCAGACTCCATAGCCTGATCACCTCTGCCTATGCCAGACTTTCCTATTTTTCTGTACAGGAGATCAGTAAACTGAAGATAGAGCTGGATGTGACTGAAATGCCTCCGATGGCTCTGTTGAAAGAGGAATTGAAAAATAACCGCAATGTCGCCATCCGTGAATCGGAAGTACGAAAAGAGCTTGCAGCACTTGAGCGTGCCAAACTGGACCATTATCCGGATACGAGTATACAGGCCGGTTATTACTATCGTGAATCGTTTGATGACTATCTCTCTGTGGGTATTGGACTCAGTTTGCCGATCTATGGCTCGGAAGACTATAAAGAGGAGCATGCCAGACGGTTGATGCTGGCAAAAAAAAGTGAAAAGGCAGATACCGTTATGTCGGTTGATACCAAATTTGAAAGTGTCTACGCAAACATGAAAAATGCGTATGAGACTTACCGCATTATTACCGATGAGTCGCTTCCGCAGATCGGGCATATGTTTGATCTGAGCAACAGTTCTGTCAGAGTAGGAGGCGATCTGTTTAAATATATTGATATTCTTGAGCAGAAACTGAGACTTGAACAGCAAAGCGTCAGCGCTGTGGCAGCCTATCATCGCGCCCGTGCCGAGATCGCCCAACTGACAGGAGAGATGAAATGAGAACCTTGAAAAAATTGCTGTTGATCGTCATGCCGCTTGTACTGAGTGCAGCAGATACGACTGTTGAACAGCTATTTAATGTCCAGACAGTCAAAGTCGCCAGGCAGACAAGCAGTGTCAGCAAAAAAAACTATGGCTATGTCAAAGCGGATGAGAGCCGTATTTATGACATTTCCCCACGATTTGGCGGTTATGTGACAAAACTTTATGCCGATACGATCTATAAGAGAGTAAAAAAGGGTGATCCGCTTGTGAACATCTACTCTCCGGAAGTATTCAAGGCCAAAGAGGAGTACCTGAATACGCTTCGATATGCACAAAAACGTGACAAAAAGACGATGTTGAAGAGTTCGCGCTTAAAACTGGAACTTCTCGGTGTCAGTTTTACCGAAATCAAAGCGATCATGCTAAATGGCAAGGCATCAGCGAATACGACGATTTATGCTCCCCGTGATGGTTATGTTTTTGTTAAAAATATAGAGAACGGAGCTGCCTTCAATGCCAAAGAGCAGCTCTTTCAGATCATCAATCTCGATGAGGTATGGATCGAGGCAAAACTTTTTGAAGAGCAACTTTTGACACTTGACGAGGTTGAAAAGTACACACTCTCCTTTAAGGGAGTCAAAGAACAGTACACAACATCCAAAGCATATCTCTATCCCGATCTCAATCCCAAAGAAGCAACGGCAACGCTTCGTCTACAGGTGAAAAACCGAGATAACCGTCTTTTACCGGGGATGTATACGAGTATT
Source organism: Helicobacteraceae bacterium (assembly GCA_030642185.1). GTDB lineage: Bacteria > Campylobacterota > Campylobacteria > Campylobacterales > Sulfurimonadaceae > 4484-230. The sequence goes on from DAOWOG010000112.1 coordinate 3,339, forward strand.
GTCTCTCTATCACAGACACAAAACTATCTGACCCTGCCAAGCACAGCTGTTATCCGTAAAAACGGCACCTATTATGTTTTTGTAGTAGGCGAATATGAAGGTGAATATGAACCGATCGAGATCAGTGTCAGTGTACTTGATGCAAAGACTTACATTATCACCGAGGGGCTGAGTGAAGGTGACGAAGTCGTCAACAACGCCCTTTTTATGATGGATTCCGATGCCCAGGTCAATGGGCTTTATTAAAGAGTAAATAATGATAGAAAAACTGATAGCATGTAGCATACATAACCGCTTTTTGGTTCTGATGACGACCCTGTTCCTCATTTTGGGATCCTACTGGTCGGTTAAGAATACGCCGCTCGATGCCATACCGGATCTCTCTCCGCCTCAGGTTATCGTTCAGGTCAACTGGAGCGGCCAAAGTCCGGAGATCATTGAAGATCAGGGAACTTATCCGCTGGTATCGCAGTTTTTAGCCATTGCCGGGATTGAAACGGTACGCGGGTATTCGACCTACGAAAATGCTCTTATTTACATTATTTTCAAAGAAGGAACCGATCTTTACTGGGCAAGAAGCCGCGTGCTGGAACAGCTCTCAGGCATACAAAGCCAGCTTCCTGCTTCCATGGAAGTGGCCCTTGGACCGGATGCATCGGGTGTAGGCTGGGTTTATGAATATGCATTGACGTCCAAGACAAAAAATCTTGCCGAGCTTCGCAGCCTGCAGGATTATTACTATAAATATGCGCTTTTGGGAGTTGACGGGGTAAGCGAAGTGGCTTCGATCGGCGGATTTATCCCGACCTATCAGGTTACGGTTAACAATGACAGTCTTGTCCGTTACGATCTCGATATCAATGATGTGGCTAAAGTACTCAAGCAGAACAACAATGATACCGGCGGGCGTATTGTTATCCAGAACGGTTATGAGTGGATGGTTCAGGCCAAAGGCTACCTGGAGGATCTTGATGCCATTCGCAATCTTGTCGTTAAAAACAGTGTCGGAATCCCGGTTACGTTGGGCGATATAGGCCGGGTTGAACTGACTCCGGCCAATCGCCGGGGTATGGCAGATCTCAATGGGGAGGGTGAGGTTGTCGGCGGTATCGTGATGGTGCGTTACGGCGAGGATGTTTACAGCGTTATCAAGCGCATTGTCGAAAAAATGGATACGCTCAAAATTGATGATGTGGAGGTCATTACTACGTATGACCGCTCGAGCCTGATTGAAAAGGCCATTGCAACACTTCAAAATACGCTGATCGAAGAGAGTCTGATCGTCGTGCTCATCATCGGGCTTTTTTTGATGCATTTTCGCTCTTCTTTGATCGTTCTGATCGTTTTGCCGCTGACTATCGGTATGACTTTTTTACTGATGAAACTCTTTGGGATCGGCTCAAACATCATGTCGCTCGGAGGTATTGCCATCGCGATCGGTGCGATGGTGGATGCTTCCATCGTGATGATCGAAAATGCCCATAAATCCATTCATAAACGTGAAGCTGCAGAGGGCACATTGACAAAGCAGCAGCGTATTGATGTGATCCTTAAATCATCACAGCTGGTCGGACGCCCGATCTTCTTTGCCCTGGCACTGGTCGTTGTCTCATTTTTACCAATCTTTGCCCTTGATGGACAGGAAGGCCAACTCTTTACCCCCTTGGCTTTTACCAAAACATTTGCAATGACGGCCGGGGCACTGCTCTCCATCACCCTGGTTCCGGTACTGATGGTCTATTTTGTCAGAGGCAAGATCATTGCCGAGTCTAAAAATCCGCTGAATCGTTTTTTTATCTGGCTCTATACGCCGATCATTGTTTATGGATTAAAAGTGAAATATCTGATATTGGCCATTATCATCGCCTTACTGGCTTATATGGTTCCGCTTTATCAAAAATTGAACTGGGAATTTATGCCGATGCTGAATGAACAGAGTTTTATGTATATGCCGGTAACGCCGTATGGTATCAGTGTCGATCTCAGCAAAGCGCTGACACAAAAGACAGATAAAATTTTGAAATCGTTTCCTGAAGTGGAGACTGTTTTCGGCAAAGGGGGAAGGGCAAGTACAGCGACCGATCCGGCGCCGCTCGGTATGATCGAGACCATCATCACCTTTAAGCCGCAGTCTGAGTGGCGTGAAGGGATGACCTATAAGAAACTGATGGATG
>DAOWOG010000364.1 GCA_030642185.1 Helicobacteraceae bacterium
AGTCCCTGCGCTTTAAAAAGCTCCAGCGAAAGATCAAGCGGTTCTTGAAGCTGTGACGTAAACTTATCGATAGAGAGCCCGGTTGTGGAGAGTAATGAGACAGCTTTTTGGTTAAAAGGCATCACGATTTGGCACGCTCAATAAATACGGAAACTTTATCGGCGTCTTTAATCCCTTTGGAAGCTTCGACACCGCTGCTGACATCAAGCGCATAAAATCCATACGCTTTTGTCTCTTCAACATTATTGGGGTTCAGCCCTCCGGCAAGAATAATTTTAGAGCAGTCTACTCCATCAAACCACTCAAGGTTGAGCCGTTTTCCCATACCGCCATAAGCGTCAACATAGGCATCGATCAAACGGTATTCATTTTGATAAAGCTGTACATCTTCAGGTGCTTGTGCCCGTATTACACGAATAAAAGGGATATTCAGTTTTTTAAGCAGTGTATCGTCTACATCAAAATGAAGCTGTGCCAAAGTGATACCGGACTGTTTTGACATCGTATTGATCGTATCAGCCTTTTCATTGACAAAGAGTCCTGTTTTTTCAATAAACGGAGGAAGTCGGTCGATAATAGTGCGGGCATTCTCAGGCGAAATATAGCGAGGCGAAGGAGGATAAAAAACAAAACCGAGCGCATCGGCACCGGCATCGATAGCCATTATGGCATCATCAAAGGTGGTAATACCGCAGATTTTTACTTTCATGCAGAGCAGACCCTAACTCATACTTTTAGACTGTCAATAGCTGTTTTGAGTCCATCGGTATGTTTGAAAACATAGCTGCCGGCGACACAAATATCTACTCCTGCATCACGCAGCATTTCAATATTGCTCTCTTTAACGCCGCCATCTATCTCTATCAGGCAATCAGGGTTAATGCGATCTCTAAGTATTTTAAGCCGTTTGATTTTCTCAACAACCTCAGGAATAAAGCTCTGTCCTCCAAACCCCGGGTTGACACTCATCACAAGTACCATATCAAGCGATGGAAGAAGATACTCGATAGCCTCTGCCGGAGTATGCGGATTGAGAACGATTGCCGGTTTGATGCCCAGGCTTCGGATATACTGTATTAGACGGTGTGGATTTTTCTCCTCTTCTATATGAAAGGAGATATAACCTGGTTTCAATGGAGCAAAAAGATCGACAAAAAAAGTATTGTTCTCGACCATCAGGTGAATATCCAGGGGCTTGCTTGCAGCTTTGGCAATGGCTGAGACCACAACGGGACCGATAGTCATATTGGGTACAAAATGCCCATCCATCACATCGACATGGACAAGATCACACTCTGCATCACAGATGGCTTTTACATCACGTTCAAGATTGCCGAAGTCGGCGGATAACACACTTGGAGCTATTAACATAATTATCGCTTATTTTTTGGATATTCTAGCGTAAGGGGACTTAAGCTTTTATTTTGTATATGGTTAGTATAATTCGCAACCAAAATTACGCAAGGAGCCTCAAAATGGCAAGAAAATGTGCTATCAGCGGTAAAGGCCCAATGAGCGGAAATAATGTATCACACGCAAAAAATAGAACTAAAAGACGTTTTTTGCCTAATCTTCGTACAGTTCGTATCACACTTGATGACGGAACAACGAAAAAGATTAAGATTTCTGCTTCTGAGCTTCGCACTTTGAAGAAAAACTCGTAACCCACTCAAAGGTTATGCTTTGAATCTCTCTCAAAAGATTCGAAACTTTTTACACTGGGAGTCCTCTCCCAAACCCGACTATAATATTCTCCCTTCACTCTATGGACATTTAAAACCGTTTAGACTTCCCCTTATATTTACCGTTCTGACAATGCTGACCGGCACGATCGGTTATATGGCGATCGATGGTTTCAGTCTGATGGATGCCATTTACCAGACAGGAATAACTTTTACGACGGTAGGATTTGGAGAGATAGCCCCGATTTCACAAATAGGCCGGATATTTACCATTTCACTGATTATCGGCGGATTTGCAGTCTTCTCCATGGCTGTCGGTATTATGGTAAATGAACTCAATAAAGGCAATATTGCCAGAACGTTAAAGGAACGCAGTATGCTCTATAAAATCGCGCGTCTGAAGAATCATTTTGTAGTCTGTTATCACAACGATTATACCATCGAAGTGACGAAACAGCTTAGAGAAAATCATATTCCTTTTGTGGTTATCGATCCGCGTGAAGATATGGATGAAATTGCTATAAAATACAAGTATCCGCACTTCCTTCAATCTGAGCCGCATACTGAAGAATCAATGCTCAAATCGCATTTGAGTTCAGCAAAAGGTTTGATAACACTTTCAAACTCTATTGCCGATAATATTGCGATCATCGCTTCTGTGCGTTTGTTTGAAAAAGAGCATTTTCTGCCGCGAAAGTATTATGTTATCAGTTCAGCAGAAACGACGAGCGATGTCGATAAATTGAAAAAACTGGGTGCGGACACTGTGGTCTCTCCGACTAAATTGACAGCGCAGCGTATCAGTGCGATGGCGGCCCGTCCGGAGATGGAAAATCTGCTTGAAGAGTTCTTGTATAAAAGTGATACGCCGCTGGATATGGAAGAGATATTTGTCCCGAAATACAGCTGGATGGTACTGAGCAGGCTCAAAGAGACCCATCTTCGCC
>DAOWOG010000168.1 GCA_030642185.1 Helicobacteraceae bacterium
ACTATATTCAAGACATTATGATTGAAGCATTACAGGTGCTAGATGATAGAGTTTTTCTATATTTTAGAGAAAGTATCGTATTTGATAAAGTTGAAGAGGAAGCTGTTAAATTAACTAAACGGCAAGAAAATATTTTAAAACTAATAGCAAGAAACAAAAGAGCATTTGCTATGACTTCTAAAGAAATTGCAAGAAGATTTAAACTGTCACCTCAAACAATTTTAAGAGATATAAAATTTTTAATTGACTTTAAATTATTAAGAAAAAAGCAGACAGGTTTAAAAATTTATTATGAACTAGACATCAATGTCACAAGAAGCTAAAGACATAACAAAACCTCGAACCGAACAGTAAACAAAAAATGTGCCAGGCTACTTTTTTCTGGATATACATACAATTTATATATCCCGTATCTATTGAGCATCAGACAAATTGGTATAATATAGGAAAGTTGGCGGTAATAGGAATAGGCAATGCATTATTTTTCGTACGGTTCGAACATGTCGTTAAAAAGGCTCCGTGAGAGAGTCCCGTCAGCAAAGTTTATAGTCGTTGCAACGCTCTCGAAACATGCATTGCGATTCCACAAGATCGGTAAAGACGGCTCTGCAAAATGTGATGCCGCTGAAACGGGTAATGTAGAACACTCTATCATTGGTGTGGTCTATAAAATCTACCAATCCGAAAAGCCCGTACTGGATCAAAAGGAGGGACTCGGATACGGCTATGAGGAGAAGGTCGTATCCGTCACTGCATTTGACGGAACTTCTTTAAAAGCGCTCACCTACTATGCGACCAATATCGATCCGCTGCGAAAACCATTTCATTGGTACAAAGCGCATGTTATAAAAGGAATGGAAGAAAACGGTTTTCCGCAACACTATACCGAAGCCGTTGCTGCCATAGAATCTATTGATGATCCCGACAGAGAGCGGCATTATAAGGAGATGTCGATTTATGGCTGATCAATCCGACAGACTCTCGGGAAAAGAAAAATATGCCGACAGGTAAAATAACAGCGCCATCGCCATCACGGCAGTAAATCCAAAATGGATCGCAACCAGCGTTGCAGCAACAGCGCTGATAACAGAAGCACATCCGTTGACACCCCATGCCCAGGGGATCAAAGACTCAGAATGCCTGCCCAACTCAGAGAGTCCCATCGCAAAAGGCATTCCCATCGCAAAGGCCAAAGGGGCGATGAGTACCACAGAAGCCGCTATTTTTATAAGCTCTTTCTGAGTCAAAAGAAATCCAAAGATATGATCGAGCATCACAACGTACAAGAGACCAAAAATTAAAATGCCGAAAATACCGTAACGGGCACTTTTTCTATATCCTTTTAGTGTTCCGAGGCGTTTTGAGTAACGGCTGCCAAGCCCTGCAAAGATCAAAAATGCGCTTAACACAACAGCAACCGTATAGAGCGGATGGCTCAAAAAGAGGATAAAACGCTGGATAAAATAGATCTCTAAAAAGAGAAAACCAAAACCCAAAGCAAAAAAGTAGAGAAGAACCCTCTTCTTACTGGTCGCTATCGTAATTTTTTCAGCTTTTCTAAACCGGATCATCGGCAAAAGTATCAACACTATGCTTGCGATGATAGCCTGCAGAAGTGATGCCAGCAGTACCAGGTATCCCCATTCCAAAAGGTGCAGCCCTCCTGTTCCGCGAAGCGCAAAAATCTCGTAGAGCGTCTCCCATTTGAAGAAGTGGTAAAAATAGGGTCTGTCATCGGTTGCGGGTCGGATGTCAAACTTATAGTCGCTGAAGTACTGTTCCCGGTTTTCAAAAAGGGCTTGTGTCCCCTGGAAGAAGTAAGGCTTGTCAAGAATGTTGTAGCGGTTTGATTCAGACATCTCAAGGCCGTCGTAGTAGACTATGTCAAAAAAACGTTCATCGCAGAAATGACTGAGATTTTCTATCTCCACAGAGCTGAAAACACCGTTTTTGATGATGAGCGTACTTGTCTGCAATCCCCGGATCAGGACAAGATGTTTTTGCGGTTCTTCTACACCATTTTTCTCCAGTACTGTGATGGCGGTAGCGAAGAGTTTAAGCGTATCTCTTGGCGGAAGCTTCAGCCAGCGCGTGACAGAAAGGTAGCCCTCAGGTTTGAGATGGCGAAGATAGAGCTGAAGGGCTTCAACTGTATAGAGATAGTTTTCGCTTAACGACTGAAGCCCTGCCGATGATGCCCCGAACGAGTCCACCATCGCCATCTGGATCAGATCATACTTCTGTGCGGATGAAGCAACATAAGCTCTTGCCTCTGCTGTATGGATCGTGACATGCTCCATGGCATAGATATTGCCTGCAAATCCGGCATATTTTTTTCCGACAAGATCGACCATCTGCGGGTCAATCTCGACGGCATCGATCACTTTTGTCTTATGGTAAAGTGCCTGAAGTATCTCCGAGCCTCCGCCGGCACCGAGGATCAGTACCTTGTCCGGATCGCCAAGATGGTAAGCAAGCGCAGAAGTCTGATAATCCAGATAGCCAAGCTGCTCCATCTTGTCAGGATATTTTGTAATGGCACTCATGCCGTCACCGTTTGTAAAGACGCCAAGCTGCTGCGGAGGTTCAACAACAGAAGCCATGCTCAGCCCCGGAACATAGCGAAAAGGAACCTCCGGGCTCTCTACAACGGAGAGCATCCCAAGTGGTGAAGAACGCTCTTCTACAATCTGCGTTCCAGTGATCCTAAGGGTCTGGCTTAGATCTTTATATTCGTTCATATGCAGCGTGCTTACTCTTCCCAAGAGTACAACGGCTAAAAACGATAGTACAAAGAGCAGCACTGCTCCCGTGTTTGGTTTAAGGGAGAGCTCTTTGAAACCGATGAGCGCAGCAAACAGTGCTGCCAAGGCGATAAACTGCAAAATGGAGGCCGGAAAGAAGAGGTACAGCAGTCCGAGAATACCAAGACTGCCGAGACCTGCACCAAGCAGATCTGCCGCATACACTCCGGAGATCGCTGTTTTATCGTAGATAAATGCCAGACCGATCGCATTGGCCGCAAAGAAGAAAGGAAGTGTCAGAAGCAGATAGAGCCCAAACATCCAAAAAAGCTGCTTCATATCCCATAAGATCTCCAGCGGATTAAAAGGGATCTGTTGCGCAGCAATAAAACAGAAAATTGACGAGAGACCGAAAAGTATAATATTGCCGATATACGCGTAGGGAAAATAGGACTGCAGCCGCTCGCGGAAAAGGCTCAGAAATGTACCGCTTGCCCCGTATCCCAGCAGCGCAAGACTGATGATCATATAGGCGAAATGGTGCCACTGGATAATGGAGAAGAGCTTCATCAGCAGTATCTCATAGGCAAGCGCTGAAGCGGAGATCAGGGCGATAGAGAGATACGGCAGACTACCTGGCATCAATGCTGCCCGGTAAGCGGTACAAATATCACGGGCATGATCTGACGGGTGCTGACAGTGCCCCTTTCATCTTTGGATACCAGGATGAGATGCTGCACGTAAAAATAGCTTTTGACAGGTATTATCATTTTGCCTCCGGGGCGAAGCTGTTTAATAAGCGGCGGCGGAATATTCCCGGCGGCGGCAGTCACGATGATGGCATCATAGGGCGCATGCTCTTCCCATCCGTAATAGCCGTCGCCTATGCGTGTATTGATATTTTTATATCCGAGTTTTTCAAGCCTCGCAGCTGCTGAGATACCAAGTTCTCTGATCACCTCTATGGTATAGACCTCTTTAACGATCTCTGCCAAGACGGCGGCCTGATAGCCTGAACCTGTTCCGATCTCCAGCACCCTGTCCGAGTGTTTCAGATCAAGCAGATCGGTCATAATGGCAACGATATAGGGCTGTGATATCGTCTGGCCGTAACCTATGGAGAGCGGTCTGTTCTCATAGGCGTTCAAACGGCTGGAAAGCGGTACGAACTCATGCCTTTTTACGCTTTCCATCGCATTTATCGTTGCTTTGGCAAGCTTTGGCCTTCCTGTATGCCACTCCGTATCATCGACCTCCTCTTCAATAATCTTCACCATGCCTTTTCTGGCTTTATCATACTGTTTTTCAATCATTCCACTATGAAGCAAAGTACTGCCCAATAGAAAAACCAGTGTCAACCCTAAATAATTTCTTCTCATCGAATGCTCCTGCAAAGCCCTATAAGTTCCTGTGCATTTTGCCAGCTAACACGCTCACAAAGCGCAGTGATCTTCTGCGCATCATATTTTCCTCTGTATCTGCCCAGAGGACCGTGCATCCTTATTCATCTTTTGTATAGATACATAGTATCATAAGTTGGTTTTCTACCCATATTCAAAAAATATGCATAAAAAGTAAAAAGAACTACTCGTATTTTTCTCAATGGCATAAAAAACATCTATAATATCATCGTACCAATACACTAGACCAAGGCAAAAAATGGGCGAAGAAGCAAAAAAACAGTTAGAACAGCAACTTTGGAATATCGCCAACGAGCTTCGCGGAAAGATGGATGCGGATGAGTTTCGAGACTATATTTTGGGCTTTATCTTTTATAAGTATCTTTCGGAAAAGATGGAGCATTATGCCAATGAGTTGTTGGCAGAAGATGGG
>DAOWOG010000215.1 GCA_030642185.1 Helicobacteraceae bacterium
AAAACGCCAGTTTAAACCCGAGATAGGCCGAATGATTATAGTTGGCATCATATTTTTTGGTATCCGTATCGATATTTCGGTATCCGATCCTGATCTTTCCGCCGTCAAAAATTTCTACATCAAAATTGACACGGTATTCCAGATAATTCTTTGCATCATCAAATGCGAATACCTCCGGGGCATAGTAGAAACTTCCTCCCAAATGCAGAGCTACGGGCAGGTCCAACGGAAAACGGTAATTTCCTTCGATCCCGATCGGCAAAGCAAAAAAAGTCTGTTCGCTAAAGACAGGATCTTGCAATGTCGTATATTCAAGTTTAAAACCCATCCCCAGTGTCAGGGCATCTTCCGTCGCTGAAATGATTCTTTGTACCAGAAAATTGACTTCGATCAGCGTCTTTGGATCGACGTCACTGTGTTTCTCACTTCCATGCAGCAGACGGACACCGAGATAAACACTGTCTGTCAACAGCTTATCGTTAAACTGTCCCATGTCTAAACGTACTTCGCCTTCTGCGTCTTTTTCATTCAAATTCAGCTCTACCGTATGCATGGCCAAAGCCGAAACAACAGACAGTGCCAAGAGTGCCAGTTTTTTTAACATGTACTTCCTTCCTGAATTCTTTCTATCGTTTTTGTCGTACTTTTACCGTCTACAAAATCGACCAGCTTTAAGGTACCGGAAAATTCGGTTCCGACAACTTTTTTGCCTTTATAGTCTCCGCCTTTGACCAGAACATCCGGTGCGATCATCTTAATCAGTTCATGCGGTGTATCTTCGCTGAAAGGCACAACATAATCCACCGCTTCGAGCGCCGCGAGGATATAAGCACGATCTTCAGCGACATTGACCGGACGGCTCGGCCCTTTAAGACGGCGGACCGAATCATCCGAATTCAGACCGACGATTAAAATATCACCGAAACTTTTTGCTTTTTGCAGGTATTTGACATGGCCGACATGCAGGATATCAAAACAGCCGTTGGTAAAAACAATACGCTGGTTATTTGAACGGCAGCGCTCTACGATGGCATCGATCTCTTCAAATGTCTTGATATGTGCATCGGAAGCACTTTGATGCAGACTAGACTCATAAATTTCGATCTCATCGATCGTGACGGTAGCCGATCCGATTTTTCCGACCGCTACACCGGCAGCGAGATTGGCAAACCTTGCAGCCTCATCAATCGTTCGCGATGCACTGAGAGCAAAAGCGATGGAGGCGATCACGGTATCCCCTGCTCCTGTCACATCAAAGACCTCTTTGGCAACCGTAGGAAACTGCATCACCTCTTCTTCAAAAATAGCAATCCCGTCTTCAGAAAGGGTGATCATCGAACGGTCAAGTGCACAGTGCTCTTTAAGCCATACAAGTGCCTCTTTAAGTGTTGAAGCATCACTGATCTCAATACCGGTCGCTTCGCTTGCCTCTTTTTTGTTCGGGGTCAACAGATGTGCTCCGCGGTATTTACTGTAGTCCCTGCCTTTTGGATCAACAATCACGCGCTTGCCTGCCTCCCGTGAAAGCGCGATGATCCCCTGTGTCAGTTCACTGCGAAGTACCCCTTTTCCGTAATCGGAAAGGATGATCATGTCATACCGAAAAAGGTCTTTCTTTACGGCATCCAGAATTTTATTCACTGAATCAGTTTCAATATCCTCTTTTGACTCTTTGTCATAACGAAGGATCTGCTGATTCGAAGCGATAATACGGCTTTTTTTACTTGTTTTTCTTCCGCGCTGCGTCACCAACCCCTCGGTTTTGACTCCGATAGACTTGAGCATCATGGAGAGTTCCTTACCGATGGCATCGTCACCGATCACACTCGCGACACTGACACTGGCACCCAGCGTGATAAGGTTATTGACAACATTGCCCGCACCGCCGAGTACGGTAGTCTCTTTGGCGATATCTACAACCTGAACCGGCGCTTCCGGAGAGATTCTCTCACAACCTCCCCAGAGGTAGTGATCGATCATCAAGTCGCCGATGACCAATATATTTGGACGGGCGGTTTTAAGCGAAGAGATCATTTAACCTCTTCTTCATACATACGTTTGATTTCCGGGATATAGGCTTTGATACCGTCTTCGAGTTCAAAATGCGGTTTGTAGCCAAGTCCTTCAATGGTAGGCGTGATCTCGGCTTCGGTATGAAACTGATAGCGTCCGACAAAAGGATTGGGCATATATTCGCATGTCAGTTCGGTACCAAGCTCTTTTTGCAAAATATCAACGATCGCCTGGAAAGATCGGGCTTTTGCGGTTCCGACATTGTAAATACCGCTCGCTTTAGGCTCCATTGCCAGCACATTTGCCTGAATAATATCCTCGATGTAAACAAAATCACGCACAATTTTGTCCGAACCTTCAAAGAGCTTCGGATTTTTCCCGCTGAGTATCTGATGACCGAACTGAATGATCATTGAAGCGGTCTTGTTTTTATAGAATTCACGCGGACCGTAGACATTAAAATAGCGCAGACCGACAATCGTGATCTTATCCTGCTTTTTCATGATGTCACGGGAGAGATGGTCCATCATCAGTTTGGAAAAACCGTAAACATTCTGCGGTGCTTCACGTCCGACAGTCTGAGGAGAAGGGGCATCGCCATAGGTCGCTCCCGAAGAGGCATAGATCATATTGGCACCCTGACGCTGTGCGAGATCCAGCAGGTCTTTATAGGCATTGAGGTTGGTTCTGATCATCAGGTCCTGTTCAAGTGCCGTCGTATCCGAGATGGCTGCCTCATGGAAGATATAGTCAAAAGTATACTCTTTCTCCAGTTTTGCCAACAGTTCTTTATCATTTATATCACCGCTGATCACTTCACCGCTGAAACCGATCAGGTTCTTAAAATGACCGAAACTCTTAAGATTTCCATTAGAGAGGGTTTCACCGCTTCTAAAGCTGTCAAGCACGACAACGTGCGCATCAGGATGATTTTCCTGAAAATAAAAAGCAAGGTTTGAACCGATAAAGCCGGCTCCTCCGGTAATGAGAATTGTCTTCTCGGCAAAATCGTTATCGATATAGCGCATATATTCACCTGTTTCATTGATGTAATTATAATTGTATCAAAGTAAAATTAAGCGCTTGTTATCCTTTAAGCGTTAGTGCCATTTAAGAATGAATTCATTATAATGTGGTCGAATTTTTATTACATCAGGAGAAAATATGAAAAAAATCGTTCTTAGCTTACTAGTAGCAAGTGTAGGTCTTATGGCAGCAGACGGTGCAGCTCTTTACAAAAAATGTGCAGCATGTCATGGTGCAAAAGGTGAAAAAGCCGCTCTTGGAAAATCTGCTGTTATCGGCGGAATGGACGTTGCTGCACTTGAAGCTGACCTTAAAGGTTACAAAGCCGGTACTACTAACAAAAAAGGTATGGGTGCTTTGATGAAAGGTCAAGTGGCTGCATATTCTGATGCTGATATCACTGCAGTATCTGCATATATCCACGGTCTTAAGTAAGTCTATCTTTCACCGCTCATGCGGTGAAACCCTCTTTTTTTAATCTCTTCCAACTTTTTACTTTAAACCTATTGCTATCACTTACGTGTTAAAATATTTTCCTTTATTGAAGGATTCATGTGAACACACTGATTGAACGATATTTAAGAATTGAAACGACTAAAACTTCTGCCAAAACACTTTTCATCTATCTACTGGTTGCTTATATTTTTGCAGTAGGTATCCGTGCTATTCTCTGGTATCAAAGCAGTTCTGTAGATGCATTTTGGCTCGATGGAGAGCCTCTGCCTATCTGGTCTCCGGATGCCGGGCTCTACGGCTACTATGCCAAACAGATTCTCTCGGGCACAAATTATCCTTTTATCTCCGAATATGCACCGGGCTATCTGATCGCCTGGATTG
>DAOWOG010000147.1 GCA_030642185.1 Helicobacteraceae bacterium
CAGTCAGTCAAACAAGGCACTTCAAACGACTATCATTCATATGAACGATATCCATTCTCATCTGGACGAAGAGGAGATGGATCTCTATTTTAATGGCGAAGAGACACGGGTGTTTGCCGGAGGCTACCCCCGTGTTGCAGAGAAAATCAAAGAATTTGCCGCCGGTTCGAACAACACACTGCTGCTTAATGCCGGTGATGCACTTCAGGGAACGTTGTACTACACGCTGTTTAACGGTGATGCCGATGCCGCAATGATGAACACCATCGCATGGGATGCTTTTGTCCTGGGCAATCATGAGTTTGATGACGGCGATCAAAATCTTGCCGATTTCCTAGAGAAGCTGAATGTGCCGGTGATTGCCGCCAACGTCGTACCGGATGCCGATGATGTTTTAGCAGGGAAATGGACGCCCTATATCATCAAAAAAATAGAGGGAGAACCTGTAGGAATTATCGGTATCGATGTCAAAAAAGCGACGGAAGACTCCTCCCGTCCGAGCAATAAAGTGACCTTTCTGGATGAGATCGAAACGGCACAAAAATATGTTGATATCCTTGAGTCGATGGGGATCAATAAAATCATCCTCTTAAGCCATTACGGCTACAACGACGATGTCGATCTGGCCGCACATGTCGATGGGGTCGATGTTATTATCGACGGCCACTCACATACCCTGATGGGAGACTTTTCAAATCTCGGACTGGTTGCCGATGCCCCCTACCCGGTCCATAGAACCTCCAAAAGCGGTGAACCGGTCTGTGTTGCACAGGCGTGGGCCTATGCCAAGATCGTCGGCAAGCTTGATGTTGCATTCAACAAGGAGGGAATCGTCACATCCTGCTCGGGCACTCCGGTACTGACGATCGGCGACTCATTTAAGCGCAAAGATGCCGAAGGCAATTACACAGAGGTCAATGCGACGGTGAAGGCGGAGATCCTGGAGGTGATCGAAAACAGTGCCAATATTGAGATCGTAGCAAAAGAGAGTCAGGTTGAAGCAATTCTGGATCAATACAAGGCGCAGGTTGACAAGAAAAAGCATGAAGTGATCGGCCATGCGGCAACCGATCTACGCCATATCCGCATTCCGGGGCATGACTATCTCGGCAACAAGGGCTCTGACCTGCCGCTTGGAAGCGAAGTCGCACCGATCGTCTCAAGGGCATTTTACGACCGTGCACCTCTCTCGCATGCCTGCATCCTGAATGCGGGTGCTGTTCGCACCAATATCGAAGCCGGAAATATCAGCATCAATACGGCCTACACACTGCTTCCGTTTTCGAACACGTTATTTAAAATCAAGATGAAAGGCAGCGAGATCAAACAGGTACTCGAAGATGCGACCTTCAACTATCATGACAACGACGGCTCGACAGGCTCCTTCCCTTATGCCTACGGATTACGCTATGACGTGGACGTAACACAACCCCCGAATCACCATATACAAAACCTGGAGATCAAGGAGAGGAAAAGCGGCACCTGGTCGGGCATTTCCGATGATACCATGTACACCATCGTGACCATCGACTACCTGGCTTCCGGCAAGGACGGATACATCACATTTAAAACAGTCCAGGATGAACGCGGCAAAGGTATCGATACATACATCGATTACGCAATGGGCTTCGTTGATTATGTCAAAGCTCTGGAAGCCGACGGCAAAGAGGTCGAAAAACTGCCAGGCAGTGAGCACTGTATTAAAAGCTATAAAGAGTGATCCGGAATAAAACCAATTAATTAAAACAAGGAGTATAGGATGAAAACGTTGATCTTAATGATTCAGGGATTGTTCCTGATCGGACTATTTTCAGGTTGCGGCAGCAGTGATGATAACGAAACAGCGGAGCATATCGGCTGGGTTGTAGGAATGAGTGCAGATGGATACGGAACCATAATCCATACCACAGACAGCGGAAAAACCTGGAAAAGAGAGGGAAATATCACAACGATCCCCAATGTATCGATCGAAGATGTGGCTGCTGCTGACCGGTTAAATGTCTGGGCGGTAGGTGACGGCAGCCCTGAGGCAAACGGTACTTCTTACGGAACGATCTTGCACTCCGGTAACGCAGGGGAGAGCTGGGAGAGACAAGGCATATCGGAGTCGATTAAGAATGTAAGTTTTTCCGGAATCAGTGCAGTCAATAGCGATGTTGCCTGGGCGGCAGGAGGAGATACAGGTGGTGAAAGTGTTATCATGTACACAGATGACGGCGGCAGCCATTGGAATCGGCAGACAGAAGGCAGTTTTCCAAATGTCAACTTTGGAATGATATCCGCAGCCGATAAAGATAATGTCTGGGCTGTAGGTGCCATGAACATTAATGGCAGTGTGAGTGCCTTCATTGCCAGAACAACAAACGGTGGCGAAAACTGGGAATTGGTAAACATAGATATCCTTGAGGGTGTAGAGGGACTGATCGACGTGCATGCCGTGACAGCAGATATCGTCTGGGCCGTCGGGACAGGCGGAACAGTTGCGATTACCATAAACGGCGGCAAGAGCTGGGTTAGAACCGGACCGCCTGCCGGCCTGCTTCATGTCAACGGGGTCTGTGCACTGGATGGAAAACGTGCATGGATTGCGGTCGATAGCTACAGCCTTTTCTATACTTCAGACGGCGGATTTACCTGGACAGAACAGCACAAGGACTATACCGATGTTCCAGGGCTTTCAGGTGCCTATCTGGGAGTTACCGCAATGGATGAAAACAACGCCTGGGTAGTCGGTATAAATAGTCCGCAGATGCAACACAGACCCATTGTTTTACATACGGCGGACGGCGGTAAAAAATGGGCAGATCAATCTTCACCGGCTAATGCCTGGCTAAGAAGGGTTTCGTTTGTCGGGGATGTAAAATAAGAGCGACTTTACTCCTCATAAGCTGTTGGTTGCGGCGGCTTGGTGCCAAAGGCTTTGGCAATCGCCTCAGTGATCTTTGTTTTCAGTTTTCCGGATGCAACGGGATGAAAGAAACGCACCCCTTCTTCGCTTCCTTCCAGGCCCATTCCCCGACTGTAGATGAAAGCGGGAGTCTTACCGATCTTACGACTCTGTTCAAAAATACCCTTTGCATAGTTTGAAATGTTGACATGAAACTGGTCAAACTTGTGTCCCCAGGCAAAAAAGACAAACTTACCGCTGATGCGGATGTTCTTGACATCATGGTAATTCAGCTCCCGGCTAAAGCGGGTACTCTGGTGTGTAGAGAGCTTTTCAATGTCCTCGTTGAAGGCTTCCAACACCGTAGTAGGCTCAATGTCAGGACGGTTATAGTTAAAGAGGTATTTTACTTCGATCAATTTGCCTTCATACCCCTTGATGCGCGATTGAAAAATATCCATCAGCTTTTCAAACTGTAACTCTGTATACTGCCCGTCAAACTCGTATCCCTGCTCTGCCAGTGATCTGTCAACATTATAGCCCCTAGGTGCAATAACGGGATTATAAAGGAAGATCGTTCCGGCAACATTTTTATTCTTTTTTTTCAGCAGCACTTGAAGGTCATCTATCGTGATCTTCTCATCAGGTTCATTGAAATAAAGATAGTGTTCGGTGAGGTATTCGAGGTCGTGCTCGGTAGCGAATTTGCCGAAAGCTTGCATAAGGTGCCTTTGATAGTTTAGTAAAGGGATTTTACACTAATGCGGTTTAGAACTGGCAGTATACTCATATCCCCGGTATAATATGCAAAAAGTTAATACTCATGATACAACTTTCAAATATCTCCAAAAGCTTTGGCGACCAGGAGCTGTTCAGCAACCTCAATTTTAGATTAAATGTCGGAAACCGCGTCGGATTAGTCGGTCGCAACGGGAGTGGAAAGTCCACGCTTTTTAAACTTATTTTAGGTGAAGAGAGCCACGATAGCGGTGATATTATCATCCCGAAAGGCTATAAAATCGGTGCATTGAAACAGCACCTTGAGTTTTCCGAGCCCACCTTAAGAGAAGAAGCTGCACTGGCGTTGGAAGAAGAAGATAAGTATAATATTTATAAAGTTGAAAAAATTCTTTTTGGTCTGGGCTTTGTTCAGGAAGATCTTGAGAAAGATCCGCTCTCTTTCTCCGGAGGATACCAGATCAGGATCAACCTCGCCAAACTTCTGGTGACGGAACCAAACCTCCTGCTGCTGGATGAACCGACCAACTACCTTGACATTCTCTCCCTGCGATGGCTGAAATCTTTTTTACGCACCTTTCAGGGTGAAGTCATTTTGATTACCCATGATCGTGACTTTATGGATGCCATCACCACCCATACTATGGGAATAGTGCGCCGTTCACTTAGTCTCATCCCCGGCAATACGCATAAGTTTTATACCCAGCTTCAAAGCAATGATGAACTGTATGAAAAACAAAAAGCTTCACAAGATAAAAAGAGAAAAGAGCTTGAGGAGTTCATCGCCCGCAATAAAGCACGTGCCTCTACAGCCGCCCTCGCCCAGTCAAAAGTCAAGCAGTTGGAGAAGATGGATCTGATGGATGATCTCGGCTTTGATGCCACACTTAAATTTGATTTCAACTTTAAGGATACACCTGCCAAGGTGCTGCTCGATGTCAAAGAACTGGGTTTTGGTTATACCCCTGAAAAGATCCTCTTTGACAACATCTCTTTCACGCTTGAAAAAGGGGAATGTCTTGCGATCATCGGAAAGAACGGTACCGGTAAATCGACCCTCTTAAATACCATTGCCGGAGAACTAAAACAGCTCAGCGGAACAGTTGAGTCGCATTCCAGTGTTGCTTTTGGACATTTTGGGCAGACCAACATCTCCCGTCTCAATCCAAAAAACTCCATTATGGATGAGATCTATACCGCCAATCCCAAACTATCCGCTTCCAATGTCCGAAGCATCTGCGGGGCCATGATGTTTAGCGGTGACCGTGCCGACAAAAAAGTTTCTCTGCTCTCCGGGGGTGAAAAGAGCCGCGTCATGCTGGGAC
>DAOWOG010000148.1 GCA_030642185.1 Helicobacteraceae bacterium
CTTTTTTATGATTTTTAGTACAATGACGACAAAAAAGAGTCCTAATGCTTTATACACTTTTTTCACCTTCTGAGGGCAAAAACAGTGGCGGTCATCCCACTTCAGAAGAACCTCTTTCCGGTTTGGGCCCACGCCAGGATATTCTATCAGCCTACCAGCAGATTATTGAACGTGCTGATGAAGCGGAATTATCCAACCTTTTTGGTATTAAAAAAGCAGCTGATTTCACTCCCTATCTCAAAGGTCTGAACACAACAGAGTTTATGCCCGCCATTGAACGTTACAGCGGCGTGGCCTATGATTACCTCAACTACTCTGAACTGAGTGAAGATTCACAAAACCATTTAAAAAAACAGACGATTATTTTTTCAAACCTCTATGGTCCTCTTTTAGGCGGCGATGAGATTATCAATTACAAAGTCAAACAGGGAAATGCTATCGGGAATTTCGCTCCTGAAAAATATTACAAAGATCGTTTTTCCTATCATCTTGACCTGCTGTTGGCCCATTACGATATTTTAGACCTGCGTGCAGGGTATTATGATAAGTTCTATAAGGTCTCACAGCCTTACACAACACTCAAGTTTTTAAAAAACGGCAAAAGTGTCAGCCACTGGGCAAAAGCCTACCGCGGTATCGTACTGCGCCAGGTAGCACTGCATAATATACAGAGTCTCGATGATTTTATGAAACTGGAAATCGAAGGATTAATCGTTCATGAGATCAAAAAAATAAAAAATAAAACGGAAATTGTTTATGATATAGTATAATTCCGCCATGCAAACATTAGAAGAAATTGAAACAGTTATACGAGAGAACCTTGCAGTTATGCTCTATTTCAGCGCACCGACCTGCAATGTCTGTAAAGCCCTTAAGCCCAAGTTGGTTGACGCCATTGAAAGTAATTTCGATCAATTCGAGATCGTCAGTATTGATGTATCAGCGACACCGGAGATTTCATCTCACTACAGTGTTTTTGCCATTCCAACCGTCCTGATCTTTCTTGACGGAAGAGAATTCTTACGCAAAAGCCGCCATATGAGTATTGCTGAAGTGGTTGAATCGATTCGTCGTCCCTATGAGATCATGACCTCATAAAAGAAATGAGTGCGGCAGTTACTGCGACATTGAGTGACTCTACGCCACGCTGCATCGGTATCGCAACCGAAGCGTTACACTCTTTTTCCACCTCACTGCTTACACCTTCACTCTCATTGCCAAGCACATAAACAGATTTTTCACCACTATGCATAGTGTAAATATCTTCTTTCGCATGTGATGAGAGCGCATAGACCTCGGCACCTTTGCTTGAAAGCTGCTTCAATACCGGCGCAAGCGTCTTCGTGTGGAAAATATTGATCTTAAAAAGTGTTCCGGCACTGGCTTTTATGACCAGGGGTGAGAGTTTTGCACTGTTGTCTTTAGGCAGGATGATGCCATCAATGTTGCCTGCGGCGGCAGAACGTATGATCATTCCGAGATTCTGCGGGTTTTGTATACCGTCAAGCGCCAAAAGGCGATACCCCTCAGAAAGCGTCTGTTCTATCTCTTGCGAATCAAGATAATTAGGTGCCAAAATATCGGCAGCGACACCCTGATCCTGTTTACTGTTTTTAGAGATGCGTGAAAGCTGCTCTTTACTTTGAAGCTTTACTTCAATACCGCGTTTCTTTGCCAGATCGAGGATTTCAAGAACGGCACCCTCCTGACGATTACTTTTAGAAAGATGAATTTTATAAAACATCACTGTCTCATCATGGAGCATATCTACGACTACATTGCGTCCATAAACGGTGATCATCTGTTCAAACTGTGCTTTTTTATCTTTATATGCCTGTGAATCTTTCATAACTGCCTTTACCTATTTAAAAAACAAAACTCAAATAGAGATCCATTGTAAACTTGTTGTTGCCGACCTCCGGAGAGGGATTGTCGTCTTTGACCTGGTTCATCACAAAACGCAGTGCCATTGCTTCGCCTAACGGCAATGATATTGAGCCTTTGTATCGTGCAAGCCAGTTCTCATCCGGCTTGAAAAAACCCGGCATATAAAAAACACCGGCATCAAAGATCAGATGATCTAGAAACATAAGGTCACGCATAGTGTAGTGTCCTGAAATCCCAAAGTAGGCACTAAAATAAGCATTGCTACCGTAATTATAAAATCGTTCATCCACATAGCCGGCACCGATTTTAAACTGCGACCATATATCATTATCTTTTTTTAATCGAAAACCTGTACCGGCAGAAGGGTAAATTCGCCCCTGAATTCCTCGCGGTTCATCATAATCGTATCCCATCTGTCCAAATAAAAAACTGTTTTTAGTAACATAGTAGTCCTGCTCGGCAAAGACTAACCACTCATCTTTATTGAGTGTTTCAGGGTTATCGCCGGTTCGTGTCGTTTCATAAGCAAATTTCAAATCGAACACCGTACGATGAACTGTCACTTTTCGTTCAATGTGAGTGGCCACGGAGAGTTTCCGCTTAACATTGGTACCGCTCTCATACTCCATACCCACATCAAAATTTCCTTTCGTATAGGGAAAAAGGTTATGCAGCTGATTATTCAGCGAATCGTTCTCCTTCGTAGAGAGGATAAAGCGGTCAATGTTTTCAATCTTGATGATCTCTTCGACTTCACCGTGTTTAACAATCAGCCAGGCATGATCTTTAATACCGACAACCTTCCCCTCTGTCTGTTTTCCTTTATAAAAGATGTGATATACGTGTTCGGTCAACAGCTGCTCAATATCGTTGTAGTCAATGCGGATACTTCCCTGACCGTAGATCAAGTTAAACCGCACGTAGTCAGCGTTCAGCTCGGTGATCTGTCCCTGCAGTACCGCTCCTTTGACAGTGATCGTATCCATTTTCAATACTTCAGCCTCTGGCACAGGAGACTCGCCTGCATCGAGACGCTCTTGAACTTCCTTCATAACCGCATCGTTTTCTACGTTTTCCTGACGCTGTCTCTCTTTGAGGATATCTGCCTGTGTCACATCATCCAGTTTCTCTTTGCCGCTGATGATATCATCTTCAGCAGCGGCAATCGTTATATTGGAATCATGAGATACGTGTAAAGCAGAAATATCTGCAATATCGGAAGAAGGAATGTTATCTTGCCCTGCCAAAAGGGTTAAAGCAATAACATGGGCAAGCCAAATCCGTAAAAACATCTACTTCCTTCAAAACAGTTTTGCAATTTTAGCGTTTTAGGACCAAAAACGCTAAATCTTTTTGAAAAAAGGGGTGTACTTTATAGTTTTGCTATCGCCTGATTGAGCGTCTCATTTTTGCTGAGACCGCTTTCATCGGCAAGACGGGAAAGTTTTTCAATATTGTCACGACTCAAGTAAGCAACGCTTCTTGCTATGGCATCTTCTTCCAGTCGGAGCTTGTCATAGTGATTCTGCATCTTTATTTTCATTTCAGACGTCACAGGGGAGCGAATCGATTTATACTCTGTCAAAGCACCCTTTTTATAGACACCGGACACTACAGCCTCAACCCAGTAGTACCCGCCGTCTCTTCGAAGGTTCTTAACGTAACCTTTCCAGGTTTTTTTGGCTTGAATGGTTTCCCAGAGTGTATGAAATACAGAAGTCGGCATATCCGGATGACGGACAATATTGTGCGGTTTTCCAATCAGCTCTTCCGGGGAATAACCGGATATTTCAGCAAACGTCTGGTTGGCAAAAGTGATGACACCCTGCAGATTGGTACGTGAAACGATCAGTTCATCACGGGGTACTTCTGTCTCGACGAACAGGTTAAACTCCAAACTAAAACGGTCTTCATTCATCTTTTGCTCCTGAAAAAAGGTAACTTCTGACTATTTTAACATACGGTCCTGAAAAAAAAGTAGACCGAGGTCAAGATGTCATACCGTTTTCGGATTGATGAAAGTCGTTTTTGATTTTATCTTTTCAAAAAGCTGCGGATCTTGCCACTCTGCTTTAACACCGTCACTGAAAACAATCTCGTCAAGTGCAATTTTTCCCATAATTTCCGAATAGGCGTCCTCTTCAAAGCCCTGTGCGTATCCGGTGTCTGTTTCATGAACGATGACACTGTGAAGCTTCACTTCACGTTCGCCGTTAACCGTCGAAGTCAGTTTTAAAAGGGCATCGAGCATCAGAAAAATCACACGGGAGAACTGCTCGGCTGAAGGTGAAACCGGCAGCTGCACCCATCGATCTGAATGTTTTTTCATATCGTCAAGATACTCGCTGTCATCCCCGTCCCATAAAGTAACGGCATGATCAAAACTGTCAATGAGCTCTTTCATATGCTGCTTCATCAGACCGAAATCATAGACCATCTGACCATTGTCAAGATAGTTGGATTCAAAAAGAATTTCAATTTTATAAGAGTGCCCGTGCAATGAAGCCCGGCAGCGCTGTGAGGTGCATCCTCTCACAATATGTGCATTTTCAAACTTAAACAGTTTACGGATCAGCATGCGCTATACTCCCTTGTTTGTATCCCAGATACGAATATGCAGACGGTCACTGTAGATAAAGCCGGTATGTTTGCAGTAGTCGATTACAGAAGGGCTATGATATTCTACTTCGGCTTTGCTTCCACCCTTTGGCATACAGTAAACCGAAACAGAAGGGGCATATTTAATAATAGAACGTATTTCATCATCTGTTACCGACTCCAAAGTATCTGCATCGACCGTGAACTTGAAAAAAGAGTCTTTAGCATTGGCAACAATCGTCTGGATAGCGGCAGGATTGAGACGTTTTTTCAATGGTTCGCCACTGTTGGAAAGTTTGACAGAAAGTGCAAATACACAGAGCTGATAGACACGAAAGCGATAAAAGTCTATCTCAATACTTCCATTTGTTTCAAAGGTTACCCGATGCCCTTTGCCTTGTAAAAATTCAATGAATGCAACAAAAACAGGATCTTCAGCATGGATCAACGGTTCACCGCCGGTC
>DAOWOG010000097.1 GCA_030642185.1 Helicobacteraceae bacterium
CTGTCTTTATTCGTATGGCCGAAAAAACGAAGATAAAACTGATTATTGTCAATACACTTATGCTCTCTTCATTTATATCCCTGATCGCATTAGCCCTCTCTTTCTTTGTCACCAGTGCTTTTATAGATATTTACGTCATCACCTTTTTTATCTGGCATGCCTGTGCGCTCTATATGATTCTTTATTCACTATGGAAACTAAATGACAACAGCCTATAAATATGCAATAGCATACTTTTTAGCCTTCTCTATACTACTGTTAATCAGTTCTATTCTCATATTTGAGCATAAAATCGGTTTAAGTGCCGGAGCTGTTTTAGAGTACTATTTGGGCAATGCAGAGAAGTTTATGCCTGCAAAAAGCTATGGCGGTATGCTTAAAATCGTTTTACCGCATCTCTTTGCTTTTGGACTTTTTAGTATGGTTATTTTGCATTTTATTGTTTTTACGTCACAACGGGAGAAAACACGGACGAAAGTGCTGATCTATCTGACTTTTATGATGGCAATGTTAGAGATGATCACCCCTTTTTTGATTATCGCCGGTTTTGAGAGTTTCGCTTATCTGAAACTCTTTTCATTCTTGGCGTTTGAACTTCTTATTGTCTATAGCATCTGGGTCCTCTTCTCCAGTATCGTTTACGTGTAAATTTTTTGTGTAGTTGTTTATATTGTCACTTACCTTCAAAACGCCGTCACTTTGCATAATAAGATAGGCCAGGGGGAGAGATTTTAAAAAGTCATACGCTTTTTTGATGGGCATAACGCTTACGGCTGTTGCATAAGCATCCAGATCACTGCTAAGCATGGTACCGATCAATGTAATAGAGACAAATTTCAGTTGCGGTTTTTTTGTTTTTGGATTGATAAGATGATTGTTCTTTATCTCTTTGGCATAGCGGTTATAGTTGCCGCTTGTACTGATTCCCAGATTTTTTTGAGAGGTTCTAAATGACGCCAGATTTTTCTCATGAAAGGGGTTGTTGATCTCGATACTGCAAAAATTCAAACACCTTATATCGCCGCTTGCTGCAATGACTGCGCTGTCAATCCCTTGACTTAAAAAATAGCTGCCCACTTTATCGACGGCAAAACCTTTGCCCATACCTCCAAAGTCCAACTTGATACCATCTGCTATTCTTGCTTCATGTTTATCAAAATAGAGTTTAGTGAAATCAACTTCTGAATCATTGACAAGTTGAGCAGAGGGTATTTCAGGCTTATCTCCAAATTTATAAGCATCCTTTGTCAATGATCCTATGGTAATATCAAAATATCCATCAGTTGCTTTATAGTAGTTGCTGCTTAAAACCAATGCTTCATAAGCGTATTGGTTCAGGAGAACTTTCTTATCTCTATTGAGTTTATAGATAACAGCGTCATGGTTAAAAGTAGATAACGAGGCATCAACATCTTTAAAGATTTCAAATCCGTTTTGCAGTGCAGATGTCTCTTTTTCATCGACCGTTATGGTAATAAAGGTTCCCATAATAACCTGGGTTCTTGTGCTTGCATGGATAGATATTGTTAGAAAAATAGATAAAAACACAATAAACTTTTCCATATTACTCCACCGGTTAAATACTGCCAACTTTTTTCTTAAAATAGATAACCGACTCTGACCATATATCTCTGTTTCTCCAAGGGTTGATACTCTGATAGATTATAGTGAGCTAAAAATGAAGCACCTATGCCGATATGAAGTTTGGGCTTGTCAAACGGTAAAAACTCTATCTCGGGAGTGATATATCCTGCGCTACCGCTAAATGCTTTAAATGGCAGCATCTTGCGCAGTATGGCATTTGTGTCAGTGCCCATGTCTGTTTTACTGTTGTATTTTCCATTATATTCAAGACCTAAATTGATGTTTTTTGTCACAGCTCCCGTAAAGGAGAGATCATAGCTGAGTTCGTTTCCAAAATCATAATCATTTTTTGCCAATGGTCTATAGGTGTACATCGTGTGAAAGTCTATTCGCATCTGCTCGTTTATAAGTTTAGAGACACCGAGTTCCGCTTTATATTCTGCTGCACCTGTACCCATCTGTGTCGGCAATGGTGTGTTTTCATCTGCGGCAAACGGCGGAGCTTGTTTAAATTTGCTGTCGGTTGAGCCGGTGGGCAGTTTAACACCTGCACCAATGGCGAGTTGAAATCCATAATCCTGCATAGGCAGGACAACATATCTCCCCATCACAATAACATCGCCTATGCCATTATTATCAATAGCGACACTGTTCGGCCCCAATTTTGCTGTCGCTTCCAGCTGTTTGTAGGGTATGATAACTTTAAGATCAAAGTTCCCGGAAATACCATATCCAAGTGCAAGCAGTGTAATATTTGCCGTCGCATCAAGATCTTGTCTGTTTGTAACTTCTTCGGTTCCGTCAAACATACTGTCTCTTTTTAGATAGATATGTTTAAGAGCCATTTTTACTTTACCTTCAGGAAGCGTCATCGCCCCTCCTTTAGCATTTATACCGGGGATAACTTGAGCGTTTAGTAAAACTGAAGTTGCCAAAATTGTAGCAAAAGCTCTCTTCATTTTTATATCCTTATAATGATAATTATTTTCAGTTATGAAGTTTAACGGATAGATTCTTTTATATATATTAATTATGATATTTATTATCAATTATATAAATGAAAGAGACATTATGAAAAAAGGCTCCATAATCAAATCAACGTGATGCTTGATCGGGGATACCGTTGCCGTTTAAATCAAATTCCATAATGGTGATAATATTTAAGGCATCAACGACATGCATATCACTATCGACGACCGGAATGACTTTTTTAACCGTTTTGCCGAGCATTTTACCTCTGGCTTCTTCAAGTGTCTCATCTTGGGTGCAGTAGATAATATTGCGATCCATAATATCTCGGGCATGCTCGGCAGTAAGGTAGTTCAGTATGCTCGAAGAGGGAGAAAACCCGCACTCCGGGGCGATCTCTTCATGGAAGAAGTGCCTTGCCAGTTTGCCGGCGGAAATAATACCCTGAAGCCTGTTGTCCGCATCGACGACATAAACAAGGCGCTCCTCCTCCTGGGCTGTCATCTTTTCGAGAACTTCCAAAATCGTATCATCCTCATTGACGATGACCGTGCGAAAAGGATTTTTAAACTGCTGCAGAAACTCCCCCACCGATATCTTTTTCATTCTCTCTCCTTTGCTTCTCCGGCCTTAAAGAGTGCGATTTTCAGCAAAAACGGCCCGATTATCTCATTGATGGCCGTTGCAGCGATAATGGTGTTTAAAACCAGCGGACCGATCGTGCTGAAATCCGGATTGTGATAGAGCATCAGTGCCAGTCCTATGGCTACGCCGGCCTGAGGCATCTGGGCTATACCGGCATATTTTTTTATTGCCGGATCGGCATTGGAGATCCTCGCACCAAACCAGCTTCCACCTATTTTGCCCATCATGCGAAGAAGGACATACAGCAGGGCGATCGGCCAGATTTCGGCTAAAACGTCCAGTTCTACGCTTGCCCCGGAGAGGATAAAAAAGAGAACGAAGATAATCTCTTCAAAATGCTCCTGTATCACCTGAAAGATCTCATCCGATTTTTCTGTAGTATTGGCGATTGTAGCCCCATATGCTATGCTGACAAGCAGACCGTCATGCTCAAAATATTGTGCCGATGTATAGATAAGAAGCAGGACTCCAAATGTTGAGATCATAAGGCTGCTCTCTTTGGTAAGGGTGTTGATATGACGTGACTGAAGCCATCCTGCAGCGATGCCCAACCCAAGAGAAAGAAGTATGATAAAAAGAGGTTCAAGCAGCGTAACTAAAAAGCTGCTCTCATTGCTGCCCTGGATGATGGAAGCGATAGAAAGAACCAGTGAGAAGTTGATCAGGGCTATCGCATCATCGGTAGCCACTACACCCAGAAGGGTTGTTGTAAGCGGTCCTTTTGAGCGATACTGATGGATGACAGCCAAAACTGCGGCAGGTGCCGTTGCCGCACCGATGGCACCCAGAAAAAGTGCAATAAAAAGATGCTCTTTGCTGCTTTCAAGCAGCAGGGAGTCCAAAGCCATATAGGGTAAAAAGAGAAAGAGACCTGCGGCAACAAGAAAAAATGTTGTTTCGGAGGCACTGAACATTACGCTTAATATGGTCTTTTCAAGTTTTTTGATAGTGTTGTATTTTAATGAACCGCCGATCATAAAGGCAATGGTCGCAAGGGCAAAATGGATGATCGTTTCACTTCCGGACAAAAAAGATTTTGGGAGAATGTTGGTGACGGAAGGGCTGAGGATAATACCGATCAGGATATAACCGCTGATCTTTGGCAGTTTGAAATGCTCACTTGCAATGCCAGCTGCGTAGCCTACGATCAACAACAAACCGATCCAGAAAAGATTTTCCATCTTAACCTTTCACTTACGGGCACCTCTAAAAATCCTGTGCGCTCTCTGCACTACTTCGTACAGGGTTTTTAGAGGTGCCCTTACTTGTATTATACCAACTCCTGACTTATTGATAAAAATGATTATTGACTGCTTCCAACAAGATTAATACGATATAAACACTAACAATCCAAATGAGTTTTTCAGGAGAGTGTATGACTAAATAGACTATGAGTGTACCGATGGTAAAGAGCACCAATATACTGCCTACAATAATGTAATAAGCATTGCTTTGGGTTTTATGGCGCAGTTTGTAATTGGCTATATTGACTGCCAGTGATACCAATAAAAAAGTCATGCTTGAAAACGATGCAATCAACTCCAACCCTCCAAAATAGGTAAACACTACAGTCAG
Organism: Helicobacteraceae bacterium; assembly: GCA_030642185.1. Taxonomy (GTDB): domain Bacteria; phylum Campylobacterota; class Campylobacteria; order Campylobacterales; family Sulfurimonadaceae; genus 4484-230. The sequence continues at coordinate 4,774 of DAOWOG010000097.1, forward strand.
TATGCTTAAAACAACAACTGCAATCCATGGGACGGTTTCACGGTTGCGAAAGGAGAAAGGGCGGGGCATTTCATGCTCTGTCGCCATCTCCGCCATCATCCGTGATGCTCCGAACAATGTAGCATTGATAGCAGATGCTGTAGCCAGAAGGGCAGCTATGCTCACAAGAATATGACCGGCATTTCCCATCGAAGGCTCGGCAGCAACAGCCAGGGCATACTCTTTGGCTGTAACCAGTTCGGCTTCATTGAGTGAGCCGACGGCAACAATGGAGAGTACAACATAGATCAGTGTGACTATAGCGATAGAGCCATAAATACCGCGGGGAATATTTTTTCGTGGTTCTTCAGTTTCGCAGACACCATTGGTGATAAGCTGAAAGCCTTCAAAGGCAACAAAAATAAGTGCAGCTGCCATAAAAACAGAGATAACCCCATGGTCAAGTATGGGGGTGAGCTTTTCAGCTTCAACACCTTGTATTCCGGCAAAGGCAAGCAGACCCAGCAAAATGATTTTTCCATAGACGATCAGGTCTTCTGTTTTGCCTAATGTCTTGGTGCCGATGAGATTGATCATCATAAAAAGAAGAACTATCCCTACAGAAAGTATCTGTCGGACGATACCGGCAGGTTCACCTAAGAGCTCAGCGCCGTAGGCACCAAATGTAAATGCATAGAGAGCAAGTGTCCCGATATAGCCGATGATAACGGTCCATCCTGTAATGGTGCCAATAAATTTATGTTGTGGAAACGCATATTCCAAGTATGTGAAGCTGGCACCGTCACTGTGAAACGCTATGGCAAGTTTGACATAAGAATACCCCATGATGAGTGCGAGTAATCCGCCAAGTAAAAAGGCGATAGGTGTTGCATTGCCCGTAATACCGACAGCCAGACCCATGACAGAAAATATCCCGCCGCCGATCATTCCTCCGACCCCGATGGCAATCAACTCTTTTAAACCGAATTTTGATATTGCCGACATCTATCAAACCTTTTTTAGAGACAGTTCATTCAATAATAATCGTATTTGCCTGCGGCAACGTCTGCCTTAATCTCATCAAGGCTCTCTTGCATCACATTTAGAAGTATTTTGGCAGCCTCATTATCATCTGCTTCAGGAACATCCCAA
>DAOWOG010000262.1 GCA_030642185.1 Helicobacteraceae bacterium
GATATCGATTCAATCGCCCTTGTCTTTGCCGATACCAATATGGCGGCAGCCGTAGGTGCATTGACGGCAATGTCGTTGACACAAATTCTTTATAACCGGGTCGATCTCACTATGATACTAAACGGGGCTTTAGGCGGCCTGGTCGCCGTGACGGCAGGTCCGGACCTTGGTATGTTTGCGGCGACTGTTGATGGCCTGGTCGCCGGAGTATTGGTCATTTTTTCAGTTATGTTTTTTGACAAGCTTCGAATCGATGATCCTGTCGGAGCACTCTCCGTGCACCTGGTTAACGGTATATGGGGGACATTGGCAGTTGCGATCTGGAATCCGGAAGTCAGTTTTCTGACACAGATCAAGGGAATTGTAGCGGTTGGACTGTTTACCTTTATCGCCTCCTTTGCCGTATGGTATCTGCTTAAAGTGATCGTCGGGATTCGTGTGAGTGAAGAAGAAGAGTATGATGGCGAAGACCTGCATGAGATGGGCCTTGAGGCGTATCCCGAGTTTGTAAAAAATCTAAAATAAGCGATAGATATTGCAAACAGTTTCAAATCAAGTTAAAATAGCACTATAATTTTGAAGGATCTGTTTATGAAAAAAATTGAAGCAATCATCAAGCCATTCAAACTTGAAGATGTCAAAGATGCATTGGCGGAGATCGGTATTACCGGTATGACGGTCAGTGAGGTCAAAGGTTACGGTCGTCAAAAAGGACACAGTGAACTTTACCGCGGTGCTGAGTATGTTGTTGATTTTCTCCCGAAAGTCAAAATGGAGATGATTTTGGACGATGATCAGGTTGAAGAGGTGGTCAACACAGTCGTCGAGGCGGCACGTACCGGAAAAATCGGTGACGGCAAGATCTTTATCAGTGATATCGATCAGATTATCCGTATTCGTACGGGTGAAACTGATTCAGAAGCGGTCTGATTTTACAAAAGCTGCGTACTTTTATACACTGCTAATTTCTTCTAGGTCATAATACTTCCATATCTATCCGCAAAAGCTTTTGCGGGTCTTTCAGGGAGTATATAATGGCTGATTTCGCCTACGTAATCGATACTTTTTTTACACTGTTTGCAATGGTGCTTATTATTTTTATGGTGCCTGGCTTTGCCATGCTTGAGGCTGGACTGGTTCGTACTAAAAATGTGACGGCAGTTTTGACGGTCAATACGATGATCTATGCCGTTGCCTCGATGGCATTTCTATTGATCGGTTACAGCTGGGCATTCGGCTCATGGGAGAACAGTTCAATGAGCATGTGGGCGGCCTTTATGTTCCAGATGGCTTTTGTCGGTAAAACGATCAACATTATGAGCGGTGGTGTCAGTGAACGTGTCAGAATGATGCCTCTGGCTGTTTTTGCTGTCATTATGGGCGCTTTGATCTATCCGACTGTGGTCAACATCAGCTGGGGTGCAAATATGCTTGAGGGTACATTTCTGGCCCTCAGTATGTATGATCTTGCCGGTTCAACGGTCATCCACTCTACCGGAGGCTGGGCACTGCTCGCAGCTATTCTTATCATCGGTTCGCGTAAGGGCCGTTACATGAATGGCAAAATCCGTGTTATCCCTGCATCCAACATTCCCTTAGTCGTACTGGGTGCATTCTTGCTATGGATAGGCTGGTTTGGGTTCAATGGCGGTTCAGTCGGTTCTATTTCCTCAAAAGAGAGTGCGGATGCGGTAGCACTGACGATTATGAACACCAATACAGCCGGTTTGGCCGGAGCCATTATCGCTGGCTCATTGATGTATATACGCTACAAACTGTTCGATATTACGATGATCCTCAATGGCGCATTGGGCGGATTGGTCGCTGTTACGGCCGGACCGGATCTGTATGATATTTATACACCGATACTGATCGGTGCCATCGGTGGTACTTTGGTTGTTTTTGCCGTTCCGATCTTTGATAAACTCCGACTTGATGATCCTGTCGGTGCCCTGTCGGTTCACCTTGTGAATGGTATCTGGGGAACACTTGCCGTCGGTATTTTTGCCTCAAATCCGGCAGAGGGAATTACGCTGATGGGACAATTGAAAGGCATTGTTGTCGTTGCAGCATTTGTTTTTCCTGTCTCATTTATCGTGATTTTTATCATCAATAAAATCGTTCGATTCCGTGCAGAAGAGAATGTGCAGCTTGAAGGTATGGATGTCAATGAGTGTGGTGTGGAAGCCTATCCGGAATTTAAACGGGCGATATAACCTTAAAACGCCAAACGAACAAGTCCGTTTGGCTGTATTTATATCAAAATGGTCGGTTGAAACCGACCCTACGTCATATTATTCTACGGTGACGCTTTTTGCGAGGTTTCTTGGCATATCGACATCATTGCCAAGGCGGATGGCGATTTCCATTGAGAGCAGCTGCAGCACCACCATCATCTCAAAAAACTCGAGCATATAATGATGACGATCGGCAACAGGTATATAATCATCTGCGAGGATAAACGGTTTATTGCTGATTGCACAGATCGTGGAGTCTCTGGCACTTAACTCTTCGACGTTGCTTTTGGTTTTCTCATAAAGCATATTTTCCGGCATCAATGCGATGGTAAAGAGTCCCGGATCCGCTAATGCGATCGGCCCGTGTTTCATTTCGCCTGAAGGATAGCCTTCCGCATGAAGGTAGCTGATCTCTTTGAGTTTGAGTGCTCCTTCAAGTGCAAGCGGAAAGAAGACATCGCGTCCGATAAAGAAGAAGCCGTGTCCGTGAAGATAACGTTTGGAGAGCCGTTTGAGCTGTTCATGAAGATCGTCACTGACTTTGACCGATGCCGGTACTTCGCGAAGTGCATGGATCTGCTGTTCAATTTCACTCTGAGTAAGCGTCTTGCGTTCAGAGGCTATATGCAGCGAAAGCATCCAGAATACTGCCATTTGTGTGGCAAATGCTTTGGTTGATGCAACGCCCTTTTCGATTCCGGCACGGGTCAGGATGGTCGCATCTGCCATGCGAACCATGGAAGAGTTGTCGACATTACAGATGGTAAGTGTTTTGAGACCGGCTTCTTTCGCCATTTTCAGCGTTTCGAGCGTATCGGCTGTTTCGCCGCTTTGGCTGATAACGACAAAAAGTGTGTCCGGTGACATCAACGGCTCTTTGTAGCGAAATTCACTGGCGATTTCTACAGAAGTGCGGATCTTGGCATAGCGTTCAAAGAGGTAGCTTGCAGCCAAAGCGGAGTGATAACTGGTACCGCAGGCACACAGTTTGACTTCATTGATTCCGTTGAAAAGATCAGGATCGAGTTCATCAAAAGTGATAGTACTGTCTCCGAGTCGTCCAAGCATCGTATCCGAGATAACGGTTGACTGCTCATAGATCTCTTTTTCCATAAAGAAACGAAA
>DAOWOG010000089.1 GCA_030642185.1 Helicobacteraceae bacterium
CTGTTGGCAAAACTGGACGATGAAGCAGACTTTGAAACTCTGGCTGATGCCTTTGAACAGATCATCGAGCATATGCAAAGCCACTTCGCCAATGAAGAGCAGATGATGAAAGAAGCACACTACCCGACCTTTCGCCTGCATAAAAGCGATCACGACAAGATACTGAACGAAGCACGATACGTCTATATGGACTGGCGGACACAAAAAGACAATCAAGCATTGCGCAGCTATTTTGAAGAAGATATCGCCCAGTGGCTTGAGCAGCATATCAAAGCGATGGATACCCCGACAGCAGAGTTTATTGCGGAGCGTATGGGCACATAGAGACTTTTTTAATATTTTCTTTATCTTTTCAGTATTATACTTTATATAAAGAGAAAATAAGGAGTATGCAATGAAAAAGTTTCTTGTATTTTTATTGATTGGTTTGTTGAGTGTTGCTTATGCCGATAAGCTGGATATTATCAAGATAGAGGAAGCAAAAAAAATTCATGATGAAGGAAAAGCGCTTTTTCTAGATGCAAGAGGAGCCAAATCCTATAAAATGGCGACGATCATGGGTTCTATGAATGTTCCTGTAAAAAAATACCCATCGCTAAAACACCTTATGCCCAAAGATAAAAATGCGCTGATCGTCACTTTTTGCCAAGGTTTTAAATGTGAACTGACAGATAGATTGGCACAATTTCTTATCAAAGACGGATATAAGAATGTCAAAAACTATAAAGGCGGCTATCCGGAGTGGAAAGAGCATGAATACGCATTAATGGGGATCATCAAAGAGTGTAAAACAGCTCCGTTAGGTGCCTGTATGCCAACATACAGTGCTGTAAGTATGAATGGTGCTGCCGTCTATCTCGGAAACGATGACGGTATGATCGATCAATTCTGGTTTGCCACTGTAATTTTAGATCAATTACCGGCAAATATTCAGTTAGTCGATCTTAGAAAACCGGCACTATTCAAGCAGGGACATATCAAAGGGGCCATTAATGTTCCTTTTGCAAATGATAAGATCGATACTTCCAAATTGCCTAAAGACAAACTTGTCGTCTTTTATTGTGATTTTGGGATTTTATCGACAGATGCCTGGACATCATTAAGCAAAGAAGAGAACAAAAATGTTCTTTACTTCGATGCGAATGTCAAATGTGCAGGTGAAAAATGTACCGTAGAGGCAAACGACGATCTATAGAAAATCAGACGCTCTAAAGCGAGATCAGATCCTGCAGTTCTGAAAACACCTCTGCACGTTCGATCTCATGCGGATGCAGCATCTTGTATATGATCGTGGAGAGATTTTCATCGATACGGCTGTCCGCTTCCGCCGGCACTTTCGGCTTTTCTCTGCCTGTCGGGGCAAAATGATTATACGTGAGATAAGGTTCAGCTCCCAACAGCTGTACATAGAGACGTCGTCCAAAATCAAACAGTTCAAAACTCTCGGTTCTTCCTGTTGTCACACTGCTCTCAAAGCCAAAAGGAAGATCGATGTTTTTACTGCGCAGATAGGCCTGCAGCTTCATGATAAATCCGATCGCTGCCGAAGAGTAGTGTGTAAGGATACGATCATGAAACTGCTCGAAACTCTCACCCTGTTTTTTAAGACGGCGGTATTCGAGCATCAGTGACTCGACATAAAATCGGGCATAACGAAGCGGTGCCGTTTTGATAACACTGTAGCCCTCTTCTCCTTCGCCTGTCAGCTTGCCGCCCAGACTGATATGGACACCATACTCGGTTTGACCGTTCACTTTTGCCTTACACCCTTCAAAACCGATATCACCGACACCGTGAATACCGCAGCCTTTGACACAGGCCGACCAGTACATACGCACACGGCCCTCATCAAGCGGTACCGCTTTACTCAAATATTCTGACATCTCGATCGCATCAGGCTTGTTGGGAATCACACCAAATGGACAATGTTCCGTACCGGCACAGGCGATCATATGGTTAAAATAAAGCGTATCGACATTTTTATATTTTTGAAAAAAGGCATCCTCCAGCAGCAAAGGCATCTGTTCCTCTTTAACGCCAAGAATGTAAAGACTCTGCTCCACATCCAGACGGATCTGTCCATTGCCGTAACGAACAGACGCTTCAGCTGCAAAAAGAAGATCCGTACCGCTGAAGATACCCGAAGGGATCACCGCATGTACGGCAAAGCTGCCGTCACGCAGCTGAATACGACCCTGATCCGGATCCGTAAAGTCCATCTGTGTCATGGTGATACCGGCTGTGGCAAAATCAATTCCTGATTTTTCGCGGATCGCTGCCGACATCGCTTCCATTCCCACCGCTTCAATCAAAAAGTAGAGACGGTTTTTATTGCGGTTGTCGCGAAAACCGTTGTCACGAAAAAGCTCGATAAGCGCCTGGTACATCGCAAGTACCTCATCCTCATTCTTCAGAAATATATCGGCATTTTTGGCAATACGCCCTACTTTTCCGCCAAGGTAGAGGTTGTAACCGTAGACACCCTCTTTTTGAGCCAGTACGAGTGAGCAGTCATGACCAAATGCATTGGAGCGGTTTGAGATGGAACCGGTGATCGCGGTATTGAATTTACGCGGAAGTACACTGACCCACTCCCAGTTATGCAAAAATTTTTCCTGAAGTTTTTCCAGCAGCGGCTGAGAGGGAAGAATGTTATCAAACGCAAGATTGTCAAGCGGATCATTCATAATATTGCGAAAATTATCCACACCGGTCTGATAAGTTGAGATACCGACCGATTGAAGTTTTTCCAAAATAGTCGGAATATCTTCGATGTGAAGATAACGAAGCTCAATCTGCATGCGTGTCGTGATATCGATATAATCCTTGCCGTAATCACGAGCAACTTCACCGACTGCCACCGCCTGTTGAGGACTCAGCTGCCCGCCGGGGATCCGTACACGAATCATAAACTGCTTTGGCGTTGCCGGACGGTCATAAATGCCAAAACACTTCAGAAAATAGCCCAGATCCTCTTGTGGAATAACATCATAGCCATGCTCTGCATAGTATGCCAGTTGAGCAAAAGCCTCTTCAGGGGTTTTTAGCGCTTTGGTCTTTTCGATCTTGTTGACTTTTTTACTGCGGGCGATATAAGCATCTTCCAGGATTTTCATCTCAATTATTCCTCTTGTTCAGTGTCTATATTTTACCCTTGTACCGTGTGAAAGATCATAATAGTGTGATTATATTTTAAGCAGATATCGTAAATTTACTTTTGAGTGATACACTTACAAGACAGTTGTTTCTAAACAGCTTTTCTAAATGAGGTGCCCCATACGTTATTTTATACTTGGTTTGATACTTACTTCCTGGCTTTTTGCTGCAAATCCGAAAACATATGCCTCTATTGGCGATCCTGTCTATAACAGCGTAGCTGCAACTTCCAAACTTATTACTGTCGAAAAGCTTACTGTTGATTTTAATCTCATTCAAAAATATATAGAAGAAGCGAATCAAGCCAGAAAAGAGGGTTTCTGGCTCGACAAATACCCTTATCTTCCAGAAAGCGAAACACGTCGCAAAGCCTATATTGACACCTTGCGAACATTGGGTGGGTACAATAAACAGATATCAAAAATCGTGAAAGATACGATGCTGAAAGCCATCAAAAGTAACGATTACACAAGCTATCTTCAACTCAAAAAAAGCCGATACCCTGTTTTAACCGATGACGCTGATCTCAAACGCGAGATCAAAAACTATGAAGCACAAGTCAGACAGCAAACCATTGCAAGAGAAAAACGTCATCAGCAAAAAAAACATAAAGACCTTCGATCCATCGGAAATCTCAAAGGGCAATGGAAGTCCGTTTCAGATCAATCGACAATCATTTTAAATTTTGAAAATGAAAAAACACTGAGCCATCAGAGTATTTCGGAGAACACTGCTTTGACACTTGAGGGAGAGTGGGAGATCAATCAAGAACAACTTGTAATCAAAGTATCTTCAATTACCAGACAAAGAACGGATCGGCCTGCGCATACCAGAAAATCGACAATTATTCTTACGTATACAGTTATGCAAATCAGCAATGAGACAATTATACTGGAAGACAAAAACAGTAAAGCGCTCTACTTTAATAAGAGCACCTCCAATGCCATTAAGCTAAGAAAGTAGAATCTCTAAAAATGTGACTGTGTCATATCGGGGGTGAGACTTTAGTCTTACAATGAGGGACGGACTAGCTTATTAATGCGACTAAAGTCGCATCCCCAAGTTTGATGACATTGTCTAAAGATGATGATAGTGTTAAACTTATTGAGAGGTTTTAATGTTGGTCTCCCCACGAGGACTCGAACCTCGAGCTAGGCCTTAGGAGGGCCCTGCTTTATCCAGTTAAGCGATGAGGAGTTGTTTGTAAGTACAGATCATTCTAAATTCGCCAAGTATGGTCTCCGGCGTCGGTCCTTCGGACATCGACTCTGGTTTCGAGCCTGAAAACGACAAGAAATTGTCGTTTTCTTTACGGCTCTCACATTCTGTCTTTGGCGGTTATTCCCATCATCGACAATCCGGTACGCAGCGAGATGGCGACCATCACAAAGAGTTTAAGCATTTTTGCTTCATCCTCCGTACCGATAATACGGTAGTCATAGTAGAACTTGTGCAAACGGGCCGACAATGACTTGAGATAATCCGTCAGTTTCTGTACCTGACGCGAATGAAACGCATCATCAATCACTTCCGGCAGAAGCAAAGCTTCAAAAAGCAGTGCATCACCGTCCGCATTCAGACCCATCAGTTCGGAAGCCATGATCGTATCCTCTGTCAGGTCGCTTTTTGAAAGAATCGTCTGGATACGTGCATGCGCATAGTTGATGTAATAGATCGGATTGGAACTGTCCTGCTTTTTCAGCTCTTCGACATCAAATTCCAGTGACGTATCACTTTTTTTGGATGCGAAGATAAACCGGAGTGCGTCAGAGCCGATCTCTTCGACAATATCACTCATCAAAATAACATTTCCGGCACGTTTGCTCATCTTATACGGTTCACCGTCTTTAAGCAGACTGACCATCTGTGAAAGCAGAATTTCCAGTCTTTTTGAGTCATGACCCAAAAATTCGACAGCAGCTTTAACACGATTGATATAGCCGTGGTGATCTGCACCCCAGATGTTGATGTAATGCTCAAACCCCTGCTCAAACTTCTGATTATGGTAAACAATATCGCCGGCCAGGTAGGTCGGACGGCCGTCTTCGCGTACGACAACACGGTCTTTTTCATCCTCATGTTCTGTTGAACGAATCCAGATTTTACCATCATCCTCATACACGCCATCACCCATCTTGCCCATAACACGGTCCCAGTCATCGTACAATGACGATTCACTGACAAAGGTGTCAAAATGGATATTTGCTGCAGCAAGATCTTCAATGATCAGCTCCATCACACGGTCTTTTGCCCAAAGTGCCAGTTCGCGCTGACGCGAGGCGTTCGTCAAAATATCTGCACCGAATTTCTGGGATGCATCTTCAGCAAGAAGCGTCATGTACTCGCCACGATAATATTTCTCCGGCCACTCTACTGTCATATTTAAAACAGCAGACTGTCCTTCAAGCTGGATAGAGAGCCCTAAAAGGTCAATCTGGTTACCCGCATCATTGACATAATACTCCGCCGTGATATCATAACCCAAACGACGGCCAAGACGCAGCAGCGTATCGCCGTACACGGCACCGCGGGCATGTCCGATATGCAGCGGCCCCGTCGGATTGGCACTGACAAATTCCAATAGGATTTTTTCAGTCGTATCTGAACGGCCAAATGCATCTTCATGACTCAATGCCCACTCAGCGTACTCATTTAAAAACTGTTCTGAAAGTCTGAAGTTGATATATCCCTTTACCGACTCGACCGCTGTGAACATTTCATGCTCACCAAACGATGAAACGAGCTCTTCAGCAATAATCATCGGGGATTTACGAAGTTCTTTAGCGAGGGAAAATGCGATAGGCGTTGCGAAGTGGCCAAAAGAGCGGTCTTTTGGCTTCTCTAAAACAACATCACGTTTAAATTGCTCTTTAAGGAGCGCAGATAC
>DAOWOG010000127.1 GCA_030642185.1 Helicobacteraceae bacterium
ATTAGGCGTCATAATATCAATAGAAGTACATTTCTAGTGGAGAGTGCTATGAAGCAGGTAAATATTTAGCTTCACTTTATTGATCGTTGATCAATCCCTCAAAATATCATAATCGCTGGGTATCATCGCTTTGAAAACTGTGTCATCGATCGCCTTATTGATACTTTGTCCGGAAAAAAGTATGACGACTCTGTTTTGAAAAACATCTTCATAGCTTATGGATTGGATGAGATCCTTCTCCATAGTAATCAGAAATTTCATGTCGCGATAGTGTGCCTCATAATGATCATTGCCAATGGATTTTGCACTGGTGAGAATGGTAAAAAGATCAATGTCGTTACGTACTTTTTTGATGATAGCCTGTTCAAGATCAGGTTCGATGATAACCACCTTGTACTCGCGGATATAGATCTGTTTTTCTACCGGAGTGACATAGTTCCAGAGTGCCATATTGGGGCGTTTTGTCTGAATGTGGCCTTTATAGACAATGCTTTTGTTCTGATCATCGGTAATACGCTGTTCGAAATCAGCTGAGAATGTACTGACAGAGTCAAAAAAGCCAAAGAGTGATGTAACTGAGAGCAGGGTGATCAAAAACAGACGCATAAGCATAATCCTTAAAATGGGAAATGACATTATGGCCTATTACTTATTATTTTTTGATTTTACGCAGTGTCTTTTCACTCCAAAAGGAAGGTTTGATTTTTTTATCATTGATGTTAATGATACTGGGGGGAATATAATTGACAGTCTCAAATTTCGTTTCCGGATCGATACTGTACCAATAAGTCCACATGGCACGTTCATCATCAATACCTTTGACTTTAACCCATTGCCTGTCAATAGTCTTAATAGGTTTGTTCTCTTTATAGAAGTGGGTTCGGTAGACAGTAAAGTGCTTTGTATCAACGTAGTCAATGCGGTAGTCATACCAGGCATCTTCTTTTGGTGTTGCTTTCAGGACATAGACTTCCGCACGCAATTTATGTTTTTTCTGCGGCAGTTTTTTTGTATAACGATTCATTTGGGACGGTTCCAGTACCATCTGTCCAAAGTCAAAATCCATTGTACTTGTCGTTACCAATTCATAATCGTCCTGAGAGAGCCGGCGAAGTTTGGCCTCTTCCATAAAGGCGACGTCAGCGGCACTGTAGCCCATGTTTTTGGAAGGTTCAGCCATACGCCTGACTTTTCGAAGTGCCGGCAGCCACATAAGCATTTCTATTGAGCGTTCTGCATCAACATACTCTCTCACCAATACTCCGGTTCCCCTCATCTTTCCGGAGATAAATATTACAAGATCTTTTGATTTTGTATTACCGTCTGAGTAGTCGTTGTTCAAATAGCGTTCTGCCCGAAAAACTTTCGGTTTTTTACCCTGAACCCGACGTACAATTAAAATACTGTTTGCTTTAGTGGCTTCAAGCAGCTGGTTATCAAGATAAAACTGATGATTGACAAAATAGACCTGTTTGGATATTTCATCGGCATTGATTTCAGTCGGATAAGGCAATGATCTGTCAACATTGGCGTATAACAAAGTTCCTAGAAGCAAGAGCACAACAAAACGCATTAATCTATCCCTTGTAATGGCAATTTTTCTTATTATATCATAAGCCATTCTAATATCATAAAATTATGATAATGAATATTGACCCAGGATTTGAATAAAGTATATATCGTGACATTAATATTCATATATTATATAATATAAATACGCACTGTATTTCTACACACACCTTTTTATATCTCCTTTAGCAAATCCATATATTTGCTTGGCTATAATCACCTCCAATAATATATACATGACAAGGCAGAAAATGCTTCAGACACTTACCGGAAAAATCTTCGGCACCCAGAATGATCGTGAGTTAAAACGATATGAAAAACGTGTGCAGCGTATCAATGCACTGGAACCAAAATATGAGGCGATGAGTGATGATGAGCTCAAACATGCCTTTAATGAACTGAAAACTGCCGTTCAGAACAATGACCGCTCGCTCAACGATGTTCTTGAAGACTCTTTCGCCATTACACGCGAAGCCAGTAAACGCGTTTTGAATTTGCGCCACTTTGATGTTCAGCTGACAGGCGGAATGGTACTTAACGAAGGCTGTATCGCCGAGATGAAAACCGGTGAAGGTAAAACACTGGTTGCTACACTGGCTGTTGCTTTAAATGCGATGAAAGGAAAAGGGGTTCATATCGTTACCGTCAATGATTACCTTGCCCGTCGTGACGGCAAGGATATGGGCGTACTTTACAGTTTTCTCGGATATGAAACAGGGATAATCCTTGAAGGTCAATATGATCCGATCGAAAAACGCAAACACTATTTTGCCGATATTACCTACGGAACCAATAACGAGTTCGGGTTTGATTATCTGCGTGATAACATGAGTTATTCACAAGAGCAGAAAGTGCAGCGTGACTACAACTTTGTTATCGTGGATGAAGTGGATTCGATCCTGATTGATGAAGCGCGTACACCACTGATCATCTCCGGCCCGACCAGCCGTAAACTGGATAATTATGTCAAAGCGGATTATGTAGCCAGAAATCTCAAAATTGATGATGACTTTACCGTTGATGAAAAAGACAAAATTGTATTGATGACGGAGGAGGGTATTGTAAGAGCACAGGAGCTCTTCGCAGTCGACAATCTCTATAGTATTAAAAATGCCATCTTGTCACATCATCTTGATCAGGCGTTAAAATCAAACTATCTTTTTGAGATCGATGTCGATTATGTTGTCAAAGACGGTGAAGTGATCATTGTCGATGAGTTTACAGGACGTTTGAGCGAAGGCCGCCGTTTTTCGGAAGGGCTGCATCAGGCACTTGAAGCCAAAGAACGTGTTGAGATCAAAGAAGAGACGCAGACGCTGGCCGACATAACGTTTCAAAATTACTTCCGTATGTATGACAAACTTGCCGGTATGACCGGTACGGCGCAGACAGAAGCGACTGAATTTTCGCAGATCTACAACCTTGATGTTATTTCAATACCGACCAATGTACTGGTTGTCCGTGAGGACAGGAATGATCTGATCTACAAAACCGAACAGGAAAAATTTGAAGCTACGATCATTAAGATCAAAGAGCTTCAGGCCAAGGGTCAACCGGTATTGATCGGTACCGCTTCTATTGAAAAATCGGAACTGCTCCATTCACTGCTCAAAAAAGAGAAAATTGCCCATACAGTTTTAAATGCGAAAAACCATGAACAAGAGGGTGAGATCATTCAGCATGCCGGTGAAAAGGGTGCGATTACCATTGCAACCAACATGGCCGGACGCGGGGTTGATATTAAAATCAATGATGAAGTTATATCCCTGGGCGGTCTCTATATTTTAGGGACTGAACGTCATGAGAACAGACGTATCGATAATCAGCTGCGCGGACGATCGGGACGACAGGGAGATCCGGGTGTCACTCAGTTTTACCTAAGTCTTGAAGATGGTCTGCTGCGTATTTTCGGTTCAGACAAGATCAAAATGATCATGGAACGTCTCGGTGTTGAAGACGGAGAATTCATAGAGTCAAAAATGGTGACCAATGCCGTTGAAAAAGCACAGAAAAAAGTGGAAAACCTGCACTATGAAGGCCGTAAACATATTGTAGAGTACGATGATGTTGCCAATGAACAGCGTAAGATCGTCTATAAATTCAGAAATCAGCTGCTTGATCCGGAGTATGATGTTGATGAAAAAATTGCCATTGTACGAGATGAGTATGTCCGACGCACATTAATGTTGTGTGATATCTTTGATGGTGTAGCCCGTGAAGATTTCGATCTTGAACGATTGGAGGCTATGATCAAAGAGGAGACGAATATTGCTCTTGATCATGCTGCAATCCAAAACATTGATTATGATGAACTGCAGGATGTTGTACTCTTATCACTCAAGAAAACTTATGATGAGAAAATGTCTGTGCTCAATGATGAAATGCGCAATGACATTCAACGCGAGGTCTATTTGAAAACACTGGATACGGCATGGCGTGACCATCTCTATCAGATGGACACCATGAAAACCGGTATCCGTCTGCGTGCCTATAATCAGAAGGATCCGCTGGTTGAGTACAAGAAAGAGAGCTTCAGCCTTTTCACCGAACTGGTTGAAACCATTAAGTACGATACGGTTAAAACGCTGCATGTTATTCAATTTCAGCTCAAAGACCCTGAAGAAGAGGCAGAAGCCTTTGCCAAACAGATGGAGATCGAACAGAGACAGCAGGAAGCGCAGATGCAGCTCAATCATGGCGAAAGCAATCCCAAGGCAAAAAAAGTGGCCAGGAATGATCCATGTCCATGCGGAAGCGGTAAGAAGTATAAAAACTGCTGCGGTAAAAGCGGTCCGAAAAAAGGTGCATTCGCTTCTTGAAACAACCCAGCCTTGTTCCTTACCTCGTCAAACGTTTTTTACGTTTTGACCATGATCAGCCTTTTATTTTTCTTTCGGCACTCCTGGCATTTCTTGGCATTATGCTGGGTGTCATGGTGCTTATTATTGCCATGGCTCTGATGAATGGTTTTGACAACGAGTTTCGTAAAAAGTTGACGGTTATGAACTATCCGTTAAGTGTAGTGCCGCGCTTTTACGGCAGTGTAAACGATGAACTGCTTTTAACGTTGGAGCAAAATTTCCCGGATCTTGCTTTTAGCCCTTATGTCACGTCGGCGGTAATGGCGCGAAACGGTACGCAGCTTGAGGGCGGGTATCTTTTCGGTGTTAATTTTAAGGACGAGGCAAAGGTCAACGAAGTTGTTCGTATTGCTTTGGAAGAGGGAGAACCGAAAAAATTTGATGTTATGGTGGGTCAAACACTCTATGATAATTTCTCCCTTTATCATGACAGCCGGTTAACCTATATTTTCACACAGATGGAGCCGGGCGGTTTGGCCGTAACTCCGAAAATAAAACGATTCAAGGTGAAAGCGGTCTTTGACTCAGGACTCTCTGCCTATGACAAAGCATTCAGCTATACAACACTTGAATCGCTTCAGAAAGTTCTGCATATTCCTGCCAATCAGTATGACGGTATCCATATTTATTCTGAAGATCCGCATAGAGATATCGAAAAAATCAAATCAATCCTTCCCGTTTCTGTCAGCATAAAAGGGTGGTGGGAAGATAATGTCAATTTCTTTGCGGCACTTGAATTGGAAAAACGTTCATTGTTTATTGTTTTAATGCTGATTATTCTGATTGCATCGATCAATATCATCTCGTCATTGCTGATGACAGTGATGAACCGTCGAAGCGATATCGC
>DAOWOG010000289.1 GCA_030642185.1 Helicobacteraceae bacterium
CCGCGTCGCAGACAGATCCGGTCATATCATTTATGAAGGGAAATTCTACTTTAAAGGTTCAGGACCGTTTGATGTCGATAGCGGAAGTATCATAGAAGGCCCGTTCCTAAATAAACTGAGTGATAACAGTGTCACGATCTCCTTCGAAACCCTGCGTGATAGCGTAGGTATCGTTACTGTTGAGGGAATCGGTACATTTAAATCCTCCATAGGAAAATTTCATGAGACAGAGGTTCGCGGATTGCAGCCGAATCGAAAATACAGTTACCGTGTCACGACAGAAGAGGGGCTGCATCAGGAACGTTATGCCTTTAAAACAGCGCCGCAGCCAGGCAGTAGAAAAGCTTTTGTTTTTGCCTATACCAGTGATTCCAGAAGCGGTATTGCCAGCGGTGAGCGGGATATTGAAGGGGTGAATGCCTATATGATGCGGCGTATTTCTGCGCTGATTTCCGCCAAAGGGGCGGCCTTTTTGCAGTTCAGCGGTGATGAGATCGATGGCTATCATAATGCATACAGGCATCAAGAACTTGAATACACAAACTGGAAGCGCTCTATTCTTCCTTTTGCCTCGAGAATACCTGTTATACCTTCGATGGGAAATCATGAAGCACTGCTCTATATTTTTAATGACGGAAGCAGACGCGGTCTGAGTGCCGATCGGTTTCCCTATGCTACCGAGTCGGCTGAAGCGCTCTTTGCTCAGATGTTTGTCAATCCTGAAAATGGTCCGCTGAGCGAGGATGGTGCATCGTATGATCCTGATCCGGACGGCATTGATTTTCCATCCTATAAAGAGAATGTCTTTTATTATATTTATGACAACATCGCCATGGTCGTGTTAAACTCCAACTACTGGTATGCACCATCGGTACAGAAGGGAAAAAGTCTCATTGGCGGCAATCCGCACGGCTATCTGATGGATAATCAGATTGCATGGCTTAAAGAGACACTTTCCGTACTTGATGCAGATGAACGGATAGACTTTGTTTTTGTCACACAGCATACGCCGGTATGGCCGAACGGCGGGCATGTTCATGATGATATGTATTACAATGGAAAAAATGATATCCGTCCCTACATTGCAGATAAAAACGGGAAAATGATGGCACATAAAAAGGGAATTATCGAAAGACGTGACGAGTACTGGCAGATTTTAATGGAAAGTCAAAAGGTTGTTGCTGTCTTGAGCGGTGATGAACATAACTATGCCAGACTCGAAGTTAAACCCGGCATGCCGATTTATGGGGAGTACATACCTGAAAAGAAAATGAAGATTTCACGCACGATTCACCAGATCCATAATGGGGCAGCGGGCGCACCTTATTATGGCAAAGAAGATACCCCCTGGAACAGTGATGTCTCAAAAATCAGACCGGCAAATGGAAAATACCTAAAAAAGTTCACTACCGAGAATGCGGTGGTATTTTTTCATGTTCATGGCAAAAGTATTGAACTGGAAGTCATTAATCCGGATACACTGGACAGAATCGAGTAGGATGGTTTAAATGAAAAATCTGATACTTATAACTCTTTTAATGTTAATCACTTTTTACGGATGTTCACAAAAAAATGCAAGTAAAACTGAAAGTGAAAAAACAGATATTTCTAAAGCCTTGAGGCTCTATCCGAAGCATGACAGTAGCAGTAACTCGCCGGAATTAAAGAGACTTTCCGATCAAAAACCTTTTGTAAAACTGCCACTGTTATAGGTGCCCTTTAGTGTCCTAATTGAGGACAATCTTTTCGACTGACATCAATTTGAAAGAGTATTTCTTTGGATTTGGCGCTGTTGTAGAGATAAGAGAGTGAGATACCGCTCTCAAGAAAACGTTTTGAAGATTGGCATGTGCCTTTCGTTACAGCCTGACGCATGCGGGCGTGGTCTTCATTTCGAACGGCATCATCGCTTTTTGCACCGGTATTGATCTCATAAACATAGATAAGGGTAAGGTCTTTTTTGGTGACATCAACCAGTGTCGTGTATTGATCAATCTTTTGGGGAACATTTTTTGAAAGTTCAGCGACAGCCATCTTCAGTACCTCTTCATTTTGAAATTTATTGAGATCGATTTCCTGCTGTTGAATTTTGCCCGTCTGCTGAGGTTCTGACGGAACTGCATTGTTGGCAAAAAGTAAAGAAGTCGTGAAAAGTATACTAAAAGAGAGGATGGATCGTTTAAGCATTATGATTTCCTGAATTTTTGGCCATGATATCGAAAAAACAGTCACCTTAGCGTTAAAGCGAGCAAAAAAAATAGCTTTCTTTTTATAGAAACTTTTCAGTCCTTACACTGTAAAACTCCTTTATGAAACTAGATGAACTGAACCTGAATGTTCCCTACATGGAACTTGATGATATATTTTTTGATAAAGCAGTACCTTCACCGCTGCAAAATGCCCGCTTGCTCAGTGTGAGCAAAGATGCTGCTAATCTGATCGATCTCGATTATGATGAGCTTAATAACGAGTCGTTTGTCAAAATAGTCAACGGAGAGACGCTTTTAAAAGGAAGCGAACCCTTTTCCATGTGTTACGCAGGACACCAGTTTGGCCATTTTGTACCCAGACTCGGTGATGGCCGGGCAATTAACCTGGGAAAAATAAATGGTTGGAACCTGCAGCTCAAAGGGGCGGGAGACACACTCTATTCACGTCGTGGAGACGGCAGGGCAGTGCTGCGTTCGAGTATCCGTGAATACCTGATGAGCGAAGCGATGCATGCTCTGGGGATTCCGACGACGCGGGCACTTGCGATTATCGCTTCAGATGAAAGAGTGGTGCGCGAACGGGTGGAGCGTGGAGCAATTGTAATGCGAATGTCACCGTCCTGGGTGCGTTTCGGCACCTTTGAGTACTTTTATTATGCCGATATGCATGACAAACTTGAGGCGCTGGCAGAGTATGTCATCGATGAATCCTATCCGCACCTTAAGGGGAAAGACGATGCCTATTTCCTGATGTTTGAGGAGCTGGTTGAGAAGACGGCAATACTGCTGGCACAGTGGCAGAGCGTCGGTTTTAACCACGGGGTGATGAATACGGACAACATGCCGATAGCCGGATTGACGATCGATTATGGACCGTATGCTTTTTTGGATGATTATGATTTTGAATTTATCTGCAACCATACCGATGTCGAAGGCCGTTAC
>DAOWOG010000100.1 GCA_030642185.1 Helicobacteraceae bacterium
ATCTGGTTTCCAACCAATACCCGATCTATTACGATTTTGAGCGCTATCGCGAGCAGCAGGCAATCTATCAGTTTTCCATTAATGATTCGCTCGCCTATGTCGGCCGCGGCTTTGTTGACGGAAGGATGCTGAGCCAATACAGTATGAGTGAGTATCAGGCAGCATTGCGGGTAGCCACGACATCAGGCTTCAACTGGACATCTGACAATACGGACAATGCTGTCACTGTTTTAAAAGACAATGGTGACGAAACACTTGAGATCATCGGTTCACTAAACGGTCTCGGCAAGCCGAATGAAGTCATTCGCGCAGTTCGTTTTCTGGCTGAGAGAGGGTTTGTAGTCACTTTCGAGCAGACAGATCCGCTTTATACTCTGGATCTGTCCGACCCTACCGCACCAAGTGTCGTCGGGGAACTTCAGATACCCGGATTTTCAGAGTATCTGCATCCTGTGGATGACAACCGTCTTCTCTCTATCGGGCGTGACGCTACACCTAATGGTGTGGCACAGGGCTTACAGATTCAACTGTTTGATATCTCCGATTTTTCCAATCCGATTCTGGCCGACAAAATTACAATCGGCAAAAGCGATACCTATAGTGAAGCCGAATACAATCCGCGTGTTTTCGCCTACCGAAAAAGCGATCTGCTGTTCGGACTGCCATACAGAACAGGTTATAAGGATGTCTATTTTGGTCTTTACCAAATTAACGGTATGCATATTGACACCGTCAAAACGCTCTATGAAAATACCAATTCTTCCTGGAGCTATTCGGCTGCCCGCGGTATTATCTTTGATTTGAATGAAACGACCTATACCTCGCTCTATCAAGGTGATCATATTTTATGCGAACCTATCCCTCTTAAGGCAGAACAATGAAAATTAAAATATTTTTCACCCTACTCTTTCTGTTTCTTTTTCTCGGCTGCGGCGGAGGTGACAGTGCATCTGAGCAAATTGAAGCTTCGCAATACTCACCGCCGCAACCCAATGTCAGTAACAGCAGTGAACGCCCACCTTCACCTCCATCCATATAATGGGGTGGAGTAATATTACTCCACCAATTAAATACCCAAAACTTTGATGCAGTGATTTCGTTCATAATCAAGGCAGATTTTTGCTGGACTAACTGGTTAATCCAAAAAAATCTAACGCAGAGTATGTGCGAAAGCACTGCACCCTTCGGGAAGAGCTAGAAGAAGCAATCTGCAAGCAAATAAATCTTTGCACCACAAGGGCATTTCCTTTGGTCAATTAACCAGTTAGTTCTACAGATTTCTTTACTCACATCTCACTCCTTCTAGCTCTTTCAAAGCTTTGGGTATTTAATCGGTGGAGTAATAACTTAATCATAGATTTGCTACAATGTTCCAATGAATCCCAATCCGCTTAAACGGCAATTGACCATACGCCGTGTTTATCGTCATATCCGTCTTTTTGTTAAAGCACTTTTTGATCAGGAACTGACTTATCATGCAGCCAGCCTCAGTTTTTACACTATTTTTTCTGTCATTCCCATCTTTCTGATTGTCTTGACGATGATGACAAATATGCCCAGTTTTGAGGGGTATTATCTCCAGATGAAAACATTTCTTTTCGAGAACCTTATCCCGGTACACTCGGAGATCATTACAGAATATGTCGACTCGTTTTTGGCAAATTCCGTCAAGCTCAGTATGATCGGTTTTATTATGATGCTCGTAGCCTCCATGCTCTTTTTTCAGAACTTTGAACACATCGTCAACAAAATATTTCATGTTAAAAGCCGCACATTCTGGCAATCTATTACGACCTACTGGACCATGCTTACACTCACACCGTTGGCCTTGCTGCTCTCCTTTTATCTCTCTGCCCAGATAAGCCTCTTTCTAAAAGACTATACCATTTCCACCTGGTTCAACGTTATGGTGATCTTTCCCTATCTGATCATCTGGGTACTCTTTTTTCTGATCTATAAGATCTCTGCCAATACCTTCGTGAGAACCCAGGCAGCATTTATCAGCTCCTTTGTGATCGCTATTGTCTGGAGTTTGGCCAAGAGTGTCTTTGTCTATTATGTCTTTTACAACAAGAGCTACACCACTATTTACGGTTCTTTTTCCATACTGCTTTTTTTCTTTTTATGGATCTATGTCTCATGGATCATCTTCACCTATGGTCTGAAACTATGCTACCTGATAAACCGCGCCTACCAGCACAGTGATCGAAAAAAGCATGAGCATAATCAGCGCAATCTTACTGCGTACCGCAAAAAGCGAGAGAAGTATGTAGCCGATCAGCAGCTGGAGGGACAAAGTGATATGCACCGGTTCAATCGGAGTGAAGAGTAAATAGCTCAATGCATCATCGAGCAGTTCACCCCAGCCCAGGAGGTGCAGTCCTAACACAAGCGGATAAAACACAATAAAAGCCATTGTTGCAGCAATAGAGAACGGGTGCACAGCACTGAACGTCTCAAACAGAGCCAGAGAGAGTGGCAGCATCATGATGTAAACCCAGAAATGTACGCCTATAAATTGTTGCCATCTGCCAAAACTTCCAAAATGGATCAGAAAAAGAAAAATATAAAACACACCGCTTACCGAGAGCCAGAACCCCATACTGAAAAAGAGTTCCGGCCACAGAGCAAGCAGCAGTATCACTGTTAAAAGAAGCGTCTGCATGGAAACAACTTTCATGCCCCGGTCATACAGCAAAAATCCGATCATCAACATTGCAAAGGCACGCAGCAGGGAGGGCGGCATTCCCAGAAAAACAAGATATCCAAGCAACACAACTGATACAGCCAGAAACAGATCTCTGTTGGCATGACGATAGGGAAAATAGCGCTGCTGTAAAAAACGGTAAGGCAGTCGGAACAGGGTAAAAAGAAGCATGCTGAGCACACCCAGGTGAAAACCGCTGATCGCCAGCAGATGACTGATCCCCAAAGAGGAGAGTGTTGATCTTAAAGAAGCACTCATCGGTGTTGCACCAAAGAGTGCTCCGTATATCTCCTGAAGGCTGCTCTCCTCATGCTGCAAAGCGATAGTGTCCGAGAGTTGATAGCGCCATACTTTTTCACGACTGACACTGATGATACGGCTGTAGGTAAAAAAACCTTTGAGGTATGCCAAAAAATTAATTTGATCGGTTTTTATCCATATCTCGATCTCATAACCTGTAAGATCACGTATCTCCGTGTCAGCAGTTGTGTAGAATGTATTTGAGTTTTCAAGCTTCAGTTTTAGAACCTGATAGCTTTTGTCATCTTTATGCCGGGTATACTGCAAAAGAACGGTAGCCTTTTCAACAGCATCATCAAATTGTGTGAACTGCTTATACCGGTACCATTCAAAAGCAAGAGAAAGAAGTGTAATCATGGCTATCAGTATTGCAGCAAGCCAATAGTCACGTTTTACACTGAAAAGAGCAATGCTTCCAAGTTTCATACTGGAAGCATAACATAATTATTATTGTTTTTTTATATTTTTATATAATTACAATACCGGCATAGATACATTATCGGCGACATTCATTGAAGCACTTCTGGTATCGACATTTTCATAAACAATCTCGGTACTGTTGTAGGCAGGAACATCGACAAATCGGGTCAGCTTCTTCTGAAAGACCAATTTCACATGCCCTGTCGGACCGTTACGCTGTTTGCCGATGATGATCTCGGCCTCCTCTTCCTCTTTTTCCACATAGGTAGCGACAAACTCTTTGCCTTCATTTTTCGCTGCTTTTTCCCGCTCTTTCTCTTCTTTATAGAGGTAAACATCATCTCTGTAAACAAACAAAATGATGTCGGCATCCTGCTCAATTGAGCCCGATTCACGGATATCACTGAGCATTGGCCGCTTGTCATTTCGTGATTCAAGTCCCCGGTTCAGCTGCGAAAGGGCAATGATAGGCATTTCCAGCTCACGGGCAAGCATCTTCAATCCCCGCGACATCTCACTCACTTCAAGGTGACGATCTTTCGTTCCCGTACCACTCATAATCTGAAGGTAGTCGATGACGGCCAACTCGATCTCGGGATGTTTTCCCTTGAGTTTTCGCAGACGAGAACGCAGCTGATTGATATTTAAAGATCCCTGATCGTCCACGAAAAGTTTGCTGCTTTGCATCTGCTCTACCGCATCGTTCAGACTGCTCCACTGGTTGTCATTCATATCCCCGAGCCGCAGCTTCTGCAGCGGTATTGAGGTCTCAATACTCAACAGCCTCAGCATCAACTGTTCTGCAGGCATCTCCAAAGAGAAAAAAGCGACCCCTTTCCCCTGCTTGATCAGGTTTTGAGTCATATTTAAGACCAGAGACGTTTTCCCCATCGCCGGTCTCGCCGCGATAATAACCAGATCTCCTTTACCGAAACCGGTCGTCATTTTGTTGAGCTCTGCAAAACCGGTATCGACACCGACGAGGATAGAGTTGCCGCGTCTTTTCATCTCCTGAATATACTCCATCGTATCGATGGTCACTCTTTCCGCATCTTTAAAATCACCCGTCTGTGCATCCTGGGTAATCTCATACAGTTTTCGCTCAACCATATCAACGACTTCACTGCTTGGCAGATCTTCTTCCAGTGTCGCACGTTTGATCTCTGTCGTCAATGTCAGCAGATGGCGTTTGAGTGATTTGTCTTTGATCTCTTTGACATAGGCAGAAGTATTGGAGATGGGGTTGGATGCCAGGATCTCCAGCATCACCCCTTCGTCAAATTTTTTCTTTTTACTCAGCTCTTTTTTAAGGAACTCTTCATCAATGGGTTCATCACGGTGCACCAGTGATTTCATCGCAGCGTAAAGATCCTGATGCGCAGGAAGATAAAAATCCTTCTCATCAAGAATATTCTCAAGATCATCAAACTGTGAAGGTTCAAAAATCAGCGAACTCAGAACGGAGCGTTCAAATACCAGGTTATAGAGGCTCTCTTCCATCTATGTCTCTTTCTGGCTCTCAGCCATTTTTTCCACTTCAAAGACAAAACGTTCAACAAGTTCTTTCTCATCAAGATTGGCAACCACATCGCCCTTGACCATCACCAGGCCTTTTCCTTTACCGTAGGCGATCGCTACATCGGCATGTGCCGCTTCACCAATCGCATTGACCACACATCCCATCACCGATACATTGAGCGGCGTTGTAATGTGTTTTGTTCGATTTTCAATCTCGCTCACGGCACTGACCAGATCGGCTTCTATGCGTCCGCAGGTTGGACAGGAGATGATGTTTAAACCTTCCGATGCGACACCGCTGTCTTTTAATATTGCCCGGCCGACATTGATCTCTTCTTCAAGCTCGCCGGTGATCGAAACCCGCATCGTGTCTCCGATGCCGTCAAGCAGCAGTGCACCAAGACCGATGGCGCTTTTGACCGTGGCATGAAATTTGGTACCGGCCTCGGTCACCCCCAGATGAAAAGGGTAGTTGTTTTTAGGTCTCAGACCACGATAGGCCTCGACCGTACGCTGTACATCACTGGCTTTCAATGAGACTTTAATATCTGTAAAGCCCAAATCCTCCAGAAACTTGATGTTGTATTCGGCGGAGGCGATCATCCCCTCCGCTGTTGGACCGTAGCGATTGTCAAACTGCTTCTCAAGCGAGCCGGCATTGACACCGATACGGATCGGAATATTGCGTTCCTGGCACGCTTTGACTATATCTTTGACACGGGACTGCTCTCCGATATTTCCGGGATTGATACGAATGCAGTCCACCACTTCAGCAGCGACAAGTGCCAGTTTATAGTTAAAATGGATATCGGCGATCAGCGGCAGAGAGGTCTGTTCTTTGATGCTTTTAAGCGCCAGTGCATCTTCCATGTCCGGTACGGCAACGCGAACAATATCAC
>DAOWOG010000281.1 GCA_030642185.1 Helicobacteraceae bacterium
CTCATGTTTATCCACAAAGAGTCCTCAAACGCCTTACTGTCTGGTAGGACATTAGGCTTATTAATCAAAGTAACCAGCTCATCAGTCTGCTGTGAAATTGATGTCCCCCATGCCCATATGGAGTTGGAAACATCTTTGTTATAAAGAACTGCTCTTACTTTAACTTTGGTATTTTTCTCCACTTCTATCGGCGTATCCCCCCATTTCCAAACAGGCTTATGGGTCTCTATACTTTTAGTCTGAATATCATTTCCGTTGATGGTATAGTAATAATGTATTTTCGGTTTAACTGTTATATTGATATCGATCTCGAAGCTAACATCTCTTTTATTGTAGTCGCCTGGATGTTCTTTTACATCAATCGTAGGAGCCTTGAGCAGTACTGCTTTCCACTCCAAAACATTCAGTTTTCCTGTTGAGAAGATATCACTATAGTCCGGAGTATGATAAAAATCAATAGGAGAAATCCGTACATACCAGCGCCCTTGAATAATACCTTCAAGCGAGGTCGTCAGACTTGCTTCTGTCGCACTACTCTGTACAATCTCGCCATCATTCTCGACCACAAATCCGGTCTCTATCTTACCATTGATATTGTTGTTAAGTTTGATTCCGCTTCGGATGAAGACCAGCGTAATCGGAGGAGCGATCCTGACAAATTTCAGGCTTGGCAGCATGGTAATAGCCGGAAAAATGTAAGCATTTGCCTCTGCTTCAATGTTGATCGTTACACCATCTTTATTGACATCTTTTGGTGTATAACCGACTGAGTTATTGATGATATGCGACATATCAACACTATTAAATCCAAAACGGATTTCACCGGAACGTTCAACATATGAGCTTGCTGTTACAACACCCTTGATCTTTCCATCGACCCCAAAGACAATATTTGGACTGACCACAACAGTTGTTTTGGCCACCAAGGAGTACGGATGTGTAATCTCTACATCAAAGTCACCGATCAGACTGAGGGTTGTTGACCAGCTTTTGCTAAGCTCTCCACTAACGCTGACAGTCATATTCGATTTAAAATAAGCACTCTGGGCAAGTTCAAAATCAAGGATATCCGTAGCTGCCACATTATAATCATAATGTGCTCTAAGATATGCACCGATTCCAATCTCAATGTAACTGCCTTTTGTCGAGAACGTAATACCAGATTTCGTGTATTCTTCACCCAGGTCAACGTTCTTGCTCATTTCACCCTGTACCGTGATAGTACAGTCCATATTCCAAAAATCACAACCACGCATATGTGGATTAACCGGAACATAATATCCTTCAGGTATATCGATGCGAAGTATGACTTCATCGTTTGTCACTCCCCGCGCATTTGATACCGGCTTTTCAATAACACTTATCTTTAAAGGCTCTGCATTGAGATGGTCATATTGTCCTGAAATCTTTTGAGCAGACAGTGAACGTTGCACTGCGTTTTTAATTGCATCATTACGAAACAGTACATCGAAGTTGTCATAGACATCAGATATTTTTTCTGCATCTTTCAAGCCGACATCAATATTACCGCCTGAAACGCTAACAGAATTGACCATCCCCTGAAAAAGGTTATCGACAAAAAGTGGCTGACCGATATGAGTCGTGTTAATATCTGCCGCTGCTTTAAGAAGTATTGAACTTCCATCAGCTGCTTGACTAACAACCATGCCTGCAGTTGTCTCAACCTTGTCATCTTTGGTAGGAGCTGTACGTATCTCGGCATTATTAGAAACTGTATGGATTTTATCTGTAGGCGGATTTTCAAGCAGCACTACCTCATCAACCTCTGGAAAAAGATCGCTAACAGATTCTACTGGTGGAAGCGGATTTTCTGTCCCTTTATTATCTGGACCACAACCGATAACAGTACCTACAATCAACAACGACAGGAACAACAGTATTGATGAACGTATACTCATAACAAATCCTTTTTTTTATTATCAATTGTAACGAATATAAAATGTAAATGTAAATATCATATTTTGAATATAAAATGTAAAAAATGATAATATGTTTAATCAAACTTGTAATTTGACGCTGAAAATGATTGGAATTGATATGAATAATTATGGGGAATTATTACGTTTATGCAGAGAAATAGAACATTTAACGCAAAGAGAATTTATTTCGCAACTGTCGCAGTATTCAGAGAGTTTTAAAAATCTAAATACTGTTACGTTAAGTCGTTGGGAAAATGAGGTGACTTCACCGGGTCCCAAGAAGAAAACAGCACTATTAAAATATATATTTTCTCAAGGGTATTTAAAGAATCCTGTCTGTTTGAAGCTCATTCGGGAAGCATTTGAGGATTTAACCCAGCCAATCGCTTTAAGCCTTAATCATCACTATGCCAGCATCATCGGCAATCTGCCAAAATTTAAAGTCAATGAAAACAGATATCACTTTAAAGAGATGAATGAATATAGTAACAAAAAACTTTCTTACGTGATCGATATAGAAACAGCCGGCTGTCCCAACCAGTATTATACGCTTTCACCTTCCATACTCAGGGATTGGAGCAGGAGAGATAGCAGTTTCTGCATTGCCTGTACGCTTGACGGAGAGCATCTGGGACATATCGTTATGTTAAAACTGAATTCAAGAACAGTGAGGGAACTTGTTCACAATAGTCGCCAGGATTTCTCTTTAACTGCAGAGGAGCTTTTATCATCTGATGAAAAAGGTACTTATTATGTGCATACATTTTACAGTATCAACTCAGATGTCGCAGCAATGTTGAGTGTAAAAACGTATCTTTTTCTTTTAGAGCAAAGGGAAAGTGTAGCAAATATCGCTACTTTCATCAATCGGAAAGATGCCATGAGATTTATCAAAATGTATGGGTTGCATCTGGTAGATAAAGGTATAGATACTGATCATGGCTGCAGATGGTATGGAACATTGACGTCGCTGGAAGACATCCTGTTCTCAAGAATGGTCGTCAAGTCGATATTTTCAAAGACATGATCAGGTTACGTTTCTAACTCCCTGTCCTATTCTTTCATCGCCTCTGCTATCAATACATTAGCGATATCACTCATCGTCACCAGCCCCACAATGCGTCCTTCCCAGGTCACGGAAAGGCGTGTTCGATTATGTTTTACCATCAATTGCGCCGCATATTTGATATCGAGCTGTGGGACGATCTGAATCAGCGGTTTGGTTGCGATATCATACACATTGAGCAGGTCC
>DAOWOG010000377.1 GCA_030642185.1 Helicobacteraceae bacterium
AGCGGTTATATGCTTCCTTGGGGACAGATGAGTTACTGGGCAGCGTATGTTATTACTGAGATCTTCGGCGGTATCCCTGTTATCGGTGCTGACCTGGTTGTCTGGATCCGTGGTAACTTCTATGTTGCGGATGCAACGTTGACACGTTTCTTTATGCTTCACGTCTTGTTGATTCCATTGGCAATTCTTGGCGCGATCGTGTTCCACTTTTATGCACTTCGCTGGCCGCATGTTAATAATCAGGATGGTGAGTTCTTTGATTATGAAGCAGAAGCAGAAGTTTATAAAGCAGGTAACAAACGTGCATCAAAAGTGATTCCGTTCTGGCCTGGATTCTTGTCAAAAGACTTTATGGTAATCGCGATCTTTATGGTCTTTTTCTTTTACCTTGTCTTTTACAACTACGGTTTTGCAATGGATGCGATCAACTTTGATAAAGCGGATGGACTTAAAACACCGGCACATATCTACCCTGAGTGGTACTTCCTCTGGTCTTATGAGGTTCTTCGCGGATTCTTCTTTGAAATGTTCGGAATCTCAGGAAAAGATCTTGGTCTGATGGCCTTCGGTATTGCGAACGGTGTCTTCTTTGTTCTACCATGGCTGGATCGTTCTCCAATGGTCAAACCGGCAAATCAGCGCCCATACTTCAAGTACTGGTTCTGGATTTTGATGGTAGACCTTATGATACTGACACTCTATGGTAAACTGCCGCCGACCGGTATGAACGCATGGGTCGGGTTCTATTCGTCCGTGACGTTCCTTGTTCTGTTCGCAGTGTTACCGATTATTACAAAAATGGAAGCTAAAAAAGTAGGAGGCAAATAATGAAAGAGTTGAAAGTATTAGCAGTCGTTGTTTCTCTCGTACTGATAACATATTATGGAATTGAGCCGTATGCTCACCACGTAATGCACCCGGAGCCGGCTCCGGTGGATTACCAGTGTAAGGACCTTAAAGGGGTTGATACGTCATTGGCAGGCAATGCTGAAAACGGTAAGACGCTTGTTGAGTCAAACTGTATCGCTTGTCACTCTCTCGAAGCGGCCGGTTATCCGAAAATGATGCCGGATGCTGATTCTGCAGCAGCCTATGGTGTGGTTCCGCCGGACTTGAGCAGCGCAGGGCACATCTATGAAACGAATTTCCTGGCAAACTTTATCTTTGATCCGGTTTCTGCTGCACACGTGCAGCACAAATATCCGGAAGGCGGAGATAAAATGTACCCGATGCCTGCATCTAACTGGATGCCTGCACAGGACATCATGGATATGGTTGCATATCTTCAAAGCATCCCTCAGCCAAAAGCTGAAGGAATCGAAGCGCATAAAGCAACTTTTGAAGCAGCGTGTGGCCGTTGTCACGGTATGGCGTACGCCGGTATTGAAGCGTTGACTCCGGATGATACGTTAAAGGCATATCTCGGTGCCAAAGCGCCGGATCTGTCACAGTACATCAAAAGCCGTGGCCGTCACTATCTTGAAAACTTCATCAATGATCCTCAGCGTCTGCTGCATGGAACAGGGATGCCTCGTGTCGGTCTGACCGAAGAAGCACAGGAAGAGGTCATCACTTATATGGAAGAGATCGGTGATTCTAAGAAAGCTGAACGTGAAGGACTTGCTCCTTGGGTTCTTGGTTATCTTGTGATCCTCTCTATTTTTGCTTATCTGTGGAAACAGAAAATCTGGAAAGAGCTTCACTAAAACGTATAGCAAACCGCTTTGAACAAGCGGTCTTGCGCGTTCTCATTCTTATTTAATTCCTACAAGCTATTTCATAATTTTTTTTGATACAATTAACGTTCTTATAAATTGGGTTGATAGACTTCAATTCAAGGGTGAAAGCAGTTGTGATGTCAGAAAAAATTCTTGCTCAAAATCAGATAACCGTCAAACAGTGTCTGGATCATATCACTTATTTTTCCTCACTTTCTGACAAGATACGCAGTGAACTTACGACTTTTGCCACCATTAAAACCATTCCAGGCAACTCAATTTTAATGTATGAAAATGATGAAGTCGAAAATATCTATTTTTTATGCAGCGGGATGTTAAAAGTCTACAAGGTGGACCGTTTTGACCATGAGACATTTCTGTACCATCTGATGCCGGGCACAGTGATTTCCGAATTGACCGATTTTTCCTACGATACTGTCCGCTGTTTTTCCAACATTGAGGCCGTAGAAGAGAGCGCGATACTGGTCATACAAAAAGTGAAACTGCTCAATTTCTCCAAAGCCTATCCGGAGATGGCGCATCAGTTGCTGATCGCATTCTCGCAAAAAAGCAGACTGATGCAGTGTCTTGTCAACAAAGAGCTGGTTTATGACGGTACCGCAAAAGTTGCTTATACATTGCTGTATGAAAATGAGATATTCAGTCGGATGAAAAAACAGGAGATTGCCTATATGCTCAATATTCAGCCGGCAACACTCTCACGAATCCTGAAAAAGTTTGAGCGAAAAGGGGTGATAGCACTAAAAGCGCATGCCATTGATGTTCTGC
>DAOWOG010000230.1 GCA_030642185.1 Helicobacteraceae bacterium
CGATGAGCAATCTTCGCAAAGGCAATTTCTCTGCGCGTATGCGTATGGCAACACTGTACGATGTTTCGGCAGAACACAATGCACTGGTGCTTGGCACCAGCAATAAAAGTGAATTGATGCTGGGCTATGGCACATTGTTCGGTGATTTGGCCAGTGCCGTCAATCCCATCGGTGATCTCTATAAAACAGAGGTATTTGAACTTGCCCGATATCTTGGTGTGCCCGAGAGTATTATCGATAAACCGCCATCAGCCGATTTATGGGCAGGTCAAAGTGATGAAGAGGACCTTGGCTATACGTATGCAGAACTTGACGGTGCTCTTAAACGTTATGTTGAAGATCGTGCAGACAGAGAGGAACTTCTGTCAGAGGGAATAGAAACGGAACTGGTTGATCTCATCATCACGCGTATTTATCGAAACCAGTTCAAGCGAAAGATGCCGGTGATTGCAAAACTGACATCACGAACGATCAATCATGATTTTAACTATCCGAGAGATATAACTTTATAGGAGAAAAAAGATGAAAATCCCATTTTATCGTGCCGATATCGGTACAAAAGAACGTAATCGTATCGAGCAGGTTCTCAGTGGAGAGTTGACAACTTCAGTGGAAGATCTGGAGGCGAACTTTGAGGCATATGTTGGTGCATCGTATGCCCTTGCAACGTCACACGGAACAGCGGCACTGCATCTGGCGATGCTGGCGATCGATCTGAAACGCGGTGACAAGGTACTTTGTTCAGTCAATGCTTTTCCTGCCGTTCCGGAAGTGGTACGCCATTTTGATGCCGAACCGATTTTCGTTGATGTGGATGAAGAAAACTATAATATCGATCTTGATAAACTCGAAAACTATCTGGTAGATAATGCTGCAAAAAAGCTTAAAGCGGTTATCGTAACTCATATGGCCGGGCAGCCGACTGATCTTGAACGTCTCTATAATATTGCAAAAATATACAATATCAAAATTATTGAAGATGCTTCAGACGCACTGGGTGCAACCTATAAGGGAGAAAAAATCGGCTCAACCGGTGCTGATATCACCTGTTTCAGTTTCAATCCGCACCTCAAAAGAAATATAAGCAATGGCGGTATGATGGTAACGGATGATGAAGATATCATGGAACGGGCCAAACTGCTTCGTGATCATGCCATAGTTGTTGAAGAAGATTCTCTGGCGTATGTTTACGATGTGACAGACATCGGAAGCAAATATACAATCAGTGACCTCGATGCAGCTTTTAATGATGTCATATGTATGAAACAGGACAATGCAATCGAGCGTCAAAAAGAGATAGCGGCACGTTATAGCGAGAAACTTAAAGGTACACCGCATATTAGCTTGCCGACAGCCGGCAATGATCACTCTTTTGCGCTCTATATCATTAAAGTAGATAAAAACCGTGACTCATTTGCCAAAGAACTGCTCAAGAAAGGGATAGAGGCCGGACTGCACTATATTCCTTTGCATCTGATGAGTTACTATAAGGCAAAATACTCTTTGCGTATCAATGACTTTCCGGTGGCACTGAGGAATTTTCAACAGGTACTTTCGATTCCAATTTACGCTTCTATGAGTGATAAAGAGGTTGATTATGTCTGTAATACTATCAAAGAGATCGCTAAAACACGCGTGTGAAAATAGCCCTGATCCATTGGGTTGAGCGTTTTTTTTATGCGCCCGGACCATTTGAAAAACTGATTGCATTGCTGTTATGGCCGCCCAGTCTGCTCTATTGTGCTGTCATGCAGCAGCGCTATGTCAAAACAAAAGTGGTTGATTTAGGTATACCTGTTATCAGTGTCGGAAATCTTACGGTTGGCGGAAGCGGTAAAACACCGTTGGTAACGGCACTCGCATCACGTTATACCCACACAGCGGTCGTTCTGCGCGGTTACGGACGCCAAAGCAGAGGTTTGGTCGTTGTCTCCGACGGCAGAGAACTGCTGTGTGATGTTTACCAAAGTGGTGATGAAGCGATGATTTATGCTGAAAAACTTCCCAAGAGCGTTGTTATTGTCAGTGAAAGTCGGGACCTGGCCATTGAAAAAGCCAAAATGATGGGCTGCAGGCTTGTGTTTCTTGATGACGGTTACAGTAAACATCATATTAAAAAGATGGATATTGTGATCAATGTTAAAACATCCAACAACTTTTGTCTGCCGGCAGGGCCGTACCGGGAGCGTCTGTGGAAATCAAAATCGGCAGTGATTGTCAATGAAGGAGACGATTTCAAACGTCAGGTAGCGGTAAAAGATCCGACAGCAAAGATGGCACTTGTTACGGCGATCGCCAGACCGGAACGATTGGATAAATATCTGCCGACCGTGATTGAAAAACACTATTTTCCGGATCACCATTTTTTTACAAAAACGGAACTTGAAGCGATTTTACAGCAGAGTGGTGCAGACTCTTTGCTGGTTACTTATAAAGACTATGTCAAAATAGAAGATTTTGGCCTGCCTGTGTCTCTGATGGACCTGAAACTTGAAATCAATGAAATTCTGATCGAAAAAATAAATTATTATTTACAAGAGGAAGTATGATTAAAAAACATGAAACGGTAAAAACGCTCCTTGATGCGCTGCCATTTATCAAAAAATATAACAATGAAATTGTTGTTATCAAATACGGAGGATCAGCCCAGACTTCTCCCAATCTCAAAGAGAAATTTGCGGAAGATATCTTACTGCTTTATCTGGTGGGATTGATCCCTGTGATCGTACACGGCGGCGGTAAGAAGATCACGGATATGCTCGATAAGCTTGGTGTGGAAACCGAGTTTATCGACGGACAGCGTGTGACAACACCGGATGTTATGCGGATTGTCGAGATGGTCTTGTGCGGTGAGATCAACAATGAGATCGTTTCATTGCTTAACTCTCATGGTGCAAAAGCGATTGGTTTAAACGGCAAAGATGCCCACTTTATCGTTGCCAAACCAAAAGAACATGCCAAGTGGGGTTTGACCGGTACGATCACAGATGTGAATGCCGATGTGATCCATAAGATGATCAAAGAGAAGTTTGTTCCGGTGATCGCTCCGGTGGCAGCTGACAGAGAACTCGGACATCCCGGCTATAACATCAATGCTGATTTTGCTGCTTCAAAAATAGCCGCTGCTATCGGCGCCCGTAAAATTATCTTTTTAACGGATACTCCGGGTGTTCTGGATAAAGAGGGCAAGCTGTTGAGAACGCTGATCAAGCAAGATGTTGATACCCTTAAAGCGAATGAAACGATCCATGGCGGAATGCTCCCAAAGGTAGATGCCTGTCTGGAAGCTTTGAACGGCGGTGTCAAAAAGTCGCATATTATCGATGGCCGTGTTGAACATGCCGTACTGCTTGAGATCCTTACTTCGGAAGGGATCGGTACACAGATCACGCTTGAGCCGACACGCAAGGGTGTTGTGCTGGACGAGCTCGCGTAATGACTTCTGTGCCTCTCATCGTTTACTGCAGTGTCGGCAGCAAAGATGAGGTAAATAGCTCCGCTATTTAATGAAAATATCTAAAAAAGATGGCAAAAAAATGGAATTTACAAGCGATTGAGCACTAGTCAGCCATAGTTCTTTTTGTCAATGCAACAGGATAGTCACGAGCCTTGCAGAGTACTTCTGCATACTCGCTGATCTGTCTGTCATCAAATTTCTGCATCGCTGCATAATCTCTTTTTTTATAC
>DAOWOG010000316.1 GCA_030642185.1 Helicobacteraceae bacterium
CGGCTTTGCTCAGAGTGTAGGCTTTGGTGAGCAGCCATTGAGAGAGGGTTGAAATGAGTGCCATAATACCAATCAAAAGCCAAAGTTTTTCGGACAGAGGCATAATGAATTCAGGAAATAAAAATGCCAGTGCCTCGGGTGTATCGACAAAAGGAGCAGCCATGAAAAGCAAGAATGGCATGAAGGTGCCTATCCCCATAAACGAGAGAACGATAACCCGGGTATCGTAAATATTTCGTATGGTTTTGATGGTGGCGTAGGCAGCGGCAGCAAAGAAACCGCCCAATAGGCCTAAAAAGTGCTCGTACCCCATCATCGTTCCGTTTGGATTTGAGATAAGTAGCACACCGAAGAACCCTACAAATAAAGCAGTTATACCACGGATGTCCAAATGCTCTTTCATCAGAAAAAAAGCAAGGATAGAGACGAAGAGAGGAGAGGTTTTGTTGAGTGTGATCGCTTCACCCAACGGGATGACGGCTATGGTGTAAAAGAAGAGTATCATTGCACTAAAGCCAAAGAGACCGCGCAGCAAAAGCAAGTGAAGTTTACCCCCGGGCAGGCTGGGCGGTGTGTGGCGAAGCATAAGCAGGATAATGACGACCCCGATAAGATTACGAAAAAAAACGATCTCCAGTGCACTGAGCTCATCGGAGAGTATTTTAGCGATAGCACCGTTAAGTGCAGAGATCAGGGCGCTAAGCAGCATAAAAAGTACGCCGCGGTCAATAGAAGAGAGGTATTGTTTCATAAGTAAAGTTTGAAGCACTTGCCATAAGGACTCCATTTTTTGGCGCATTATATCGCGTAAAAGCTTGTACAGAGTGATTGTGACATAAGTTGATAATGTATAATACGAAGATTGAATTTAACAATAAGGGCACACATGATAAATAATTTACGCTTGGTTATTTTAATTTTTGTGATGGTAATGTTTACAGCCTGTTCAGAGGAGCGTACAAAACCGCTGTATGCTGTGAAACTGAGTGATTCAGGTGTTGGAAAAATAGGATCAACAACTCCGTTTGAGATGCGTTTGATCGAACCGAAATTTCCCGGTTTTGAGATTGATAAATTTACATTTTTCAAAGAGGGAGAGCCGCAGCCTGTTATTAGTGTGAAGTACCGGGAAGCGACATGGATGTATCTCTTTCCGACAAAAGATAAAAAATGGGTGGAGCGTATCGTTGTTGTCAGCAGTCATGTTGAATCCGACTGGTCTGCTATGATCGGTAAGCAGTTTGATAAGATCTATACAAGGCAGCAGTTACATCTTTGCAGAAGTGCAACAGAGGGTACGGGCATAATAATCAAGTGTATTATACCCGGCAGCAAACAGCTTTCTACTGTCTATTACAGTCCTGTTGAGAAGCACAAGAGAGAGCTTCCTTCATTTGACGTACTCAAGTCACTGCCGCTGCAAGAAGTGATTTGGGAACGATAAAACTGCATATTACAACGCCGATCAGATAGTGTTAAAATTAAGTTAAAATTATATTTTTTATAAGTAATAAGATGTATAATATTAGTTAAAGCAAAATCTATATAAAGGTTTTCTATGAAAACAGAGATATCCAGACGGCGCTTTCTTCAGGGTACAGTAGCTTTAACAGTCGTTGGTGCGACTGCAGCAGCGACTGCACTTGCCAAAATAGATAAAAAGAGTAAAATAGTCGATTTTGGTCTGACGAAAACACAGTTCAGCAGTAATCTTCAGGAGATTCCCACTCTGTGCGAGATGTGCGTCAACAAATGTGCGGCAATTGCACGTGTTGAAGACGGTAAGTTGACAAAACTTAACCCCAATCCCCTCTTTCCAAAATCCAGAAATATGTTGTGTGCCCGTGGAAACGCAGGTATACAGGCACTTGAAGACCCTGACCGTCTTAAATATCCGCTTATTCGCGCTGGGGAGCGCGGCGAGGGCAAGTTTAAACGGGTGACCTGGGATGAGGCTTTTGAATATGTCAAAGATAAGATGGTCAAGATCATCGATGAAGAGAAGGATAACCGATCGACGATCGGATACTGTGCCGGTGAAGGGATGGCAGAACATACTTATAGCTCTTTTATGGGAGAGAAGATCGGTTCGTCAAACTTTGTTAACCACGGCAGTATCTGTCTGACGACAACGATCGCCGGCTATACGCTTACTCTCGGTGGTTACGGACTGTCAGACCTTGAAAATGCAGAATATGTCATCATGGCCGGGGCAAACCGCGCGGAAGCCATTGTCACACCGGATACGATGGATATGTTCAAACGGACGAAAGGCAGAGGTGCAAAGCTCATCGTTATCGATCCTCGTTTTACCAATACCGCAGCGCATGCTGATAAATGGCTCCCCATCGAAGTCGGAACCGATCTTGCTTTTGTCCTGGCACTTACGCATACGGTGATAACCGAGGAACGATACAACAAGCATTTTGCAGAAGAGAACATGAGTGACTTTGAGGATTATAAAAAGCATATCATCAGTCATGACTATACGCCGGAGTGGGCAGAAGCCATTACGGGGATAAAGGCGGATGATATTCGTCAGGTGGCACGCGATTTTATGGCACATGCACCCAGATCCATCTATTATCAGGGCCGACGATCGGCCTGGAGCATGCAGGATTACCAACTCAGACGTGCTCAGGCAATCTTTAGTGCTATGGGTGGCGGTATCGATAAAAAAGGCGGTATTATATTTGGAAAAAAACTTCCTTTGGGTGAGCATACTATCACCGCACCGATGTATGACAATGCGCTTGAACGCATCGAAAAGGATAAGGCTGCTGCAGTCGGTGCTACCGGTTCATGGATAGCATGGCGAAATACCATCATCGATGGGACTGCACCTTACCCTGTCCGCGCGTTCTTCGCCTACAAGCAAAATCCTATGATGTCCATCCCCAACACAGCCAAGACAAAGCAGATGCTTGAGAAGATGGATCTGGTTGTTGTGATA
>DAOWOG010000109.1 GCA_030642185.1 Helicobacteraceae bacterium
GAGACCACTCGATATCAGTATGTTACTGTAGTTCAGACGTGTGCACGTCCGAAGTGGATGATTTTGATGATAATAAAAGTGAGGCTGAACTTAAACGTCTCCAAAAAGATGAACAGATACGTTTGAATCGTGAATAAAATGCAACAGAGAGTATGTCTGAGAAATTTGATAAATTTTTTAACGATAAGACCTATCTGGATGCCAATAACCTCAGCTTTGTAATGATACGCCTGGGTGTTCGATGGAATAAAGAAGAGGGCACAGAGTTTTTAAACAAGATCCGTTTTTCGTTAAAACTGCCAAAAACATCCGATCAGCTTAACCTTTTTTTAGGCGGCGAGGACGAAGAGGAAAACAGCATCGCAAATGCGGGTCAACCTGCCGGTGGTGCCACTTTGGGACTGCGCTATTTTATGCCTACTAAGATTGATAATCTTAAAACCAGTTTGTCAGCAGGTATACGCGGATTGAACAATCCCTATGTTCGT
Source organism: Helicobacteraceae bacterium (assembly GCA_030642185.1). Classification (GTDB taxonomy): domain Bacteria; phylum Campylobacterota; class Campylobacteria; order Campylobacterales; family Sulfurimonadaceae; genus 4484-230. Next base: position 489 of record DAOWOG010000109.1, read on the forward strand.
GCACGATTTGAGTATCCGTTTGATTATGACAAGCTTTACATTCGTCCTATTCAGTATCTGCGTTATTCCTACGAGGATGAGTTTGAAGAGAAAACGGATCTCTTCTTTGATTATAAAAGTGCCACTCATGAGATGATCAGACTTCATCTTCAGCGTGAAACGGTTTACGACAGACCGGGAATGCTCTTTTATGCCGGGTTGATACATCTCAATTCAATTAGCAAAAATGAGGGGCTTCAGACCTATATATCGCTGGCCGGTGCAACCAAAAACGATATCGATCCGGAGACGGTAGACTATGTGCCCAAAACGGGTATCAACAGCTATTCAGTCGGTGCTCTGTGGCGCCATCGTATTTTCAGAGATTATCTTTTTTATGAAGTGCAGCCTATTGTGCAGTTTGCACAGCAGTATAAGTATAAGGCGAATTACATTTTAGAGTTTCATGTTGAGTTTTATTTTGGGCGTTTTTAAGTATGAACCACTTTCAAATTTATTAAAAGCTGATTCGTGAGTATAGAGAAACTGATGGTGAAGATTGTGGATGGATAAAACATTTTGAAAAGAGTTTACTCAAGGTAAATTAGGTTTTTTTCTTGATCTTTTTTAATTCAATGACATCAATTTTATCTTTTGCTCTATTCGAAGCAATTTTATTTTTTAAAATATCATCAATATGCAAAACCGAAGCGTTCACGTCGCCAAAATCGTGGATCACTCTGCTTTTATAGGCTTCATCAAAGAGTACACCATCTATATCGGTTAATAAATCGATACGGATAGGTGCCATTCCGATTTGAATCACACTGTTTTCTTTAGTTAAATCATCATGAGAAATTTCAAAAGGTATACCAAATTCATCTAAGGCTAAAAGCACTTTTTTTACATTATCTTCATCTTTATCAATCCATAGATCAATATCATAGGTACTGCGGGAATAGCCAAATGTCGACATGGCATATGCTCCGGCAACAAGATACCTTACATGGTGTTCATTAAAAAGTTCAATGATATCTCTATAATCAGATGTCAAATACATTATGATACTTTGGTGAAAATCTTTACTTTGCTTTTATCTAAAGATAGAGGTGCCACTTTCCCTGTCTCCAAAAACCATGAATCTTGAGAAATTTTTGCTAAAAGCTCCCAGGATTCAAGCGCTGACAAGCCTATATGTAAAGCACTGTTGTCATCTGAATATAAAGAAGTTTTGTTGACAACTATCGTCTGTAAACGTTTTGCCTTTCGTATTTCTCTTTCAGTCATTGTATTATCCTAAGATAGTTTATAGATTATAACGCAATTAAAGAAATGTTATAACAGCTTCTCCATCAACGCGATATGATAGTTCTCCTGATAGTTGATAAAATCGAAGAATTGTGCAAGCTCTTCGTCATTGATGTCGGCGGCGAGTTGTCGGCACATCTCTTTGGCGGCTTCTTCTTCGGCAATGCCGTCCTTGACGAATTTTTCGATATCGTTGATCTTGTAGGTCATCTCATGCAGTTCGCGCGGCAGGGCAAGCAGACCCATTTTTGCCATCATATTTCCAAATGATTTCAGATGAAAGTGCGATTCGTCGATGAGGTCCTGAAAAATATCGAAATGAAGCTGCTCTTTGGTGTAGTTTTGCATGAAGGCGTAGACAAGGATCAGCTCATACTCTTTATAGGACTCTTCAAATAAAAAGAGGGTCAGTGCATCAGTCTGTTTTTGATCGAGTTGTTTATTCGGCAGGCTCCGATGCATATCAAAAGCGCTGATCTGAGCGTCATTGCTTCTATCATCGAGCAGTGAGGCGATATACTGGATAAAATAGTGTTCATCTGTGATCATACGGCTGCTGAGTACAGAATCATCATAACTCGTCTGAATCTCTTTGATTTCGCGCAGTACAAAGCGCAGCAGGTCAAAATTATTTTCATGTTTATAAAGCATCATATTGTTGCGATCGTAATTATAATAGGTATTCGTATCACGAAGTTCCTGAGCCAGCCATTTCATATGACGAAATTCAATCATTGAAAAATCATACAGCCGGCTTTTGATCGCTTCATCTTCAATGGCAAATGAGGCGAACAGGATATTGAGCCATAGCTGGTGTTTGGTTTGGTAGAGTTTATTGGTTATCATCGGTTTTTTCCTTTTCTTGTGATTCTTCAATCTCACAGCTCTCTTTCATCAGTTCGACATGCATCTCTTCCTTTTCACCGTTGAGACGGTTCTTACGGTTGACAAGAGCTGCAATAAATGATGAGAGCACCATTTCTGCACAGACCTGCTGCTGGGCAGTGGCGGTGCTGAGTTGTTTATCCATTTTTCCAACAGCCATTTTGCCATTTTCGATGCTGTCACCTTTAATCATCTCGGTAAACATTGAACCCAGAACAACGGTATCCTGACAGCCGTTAGTGGCAAATTTGACATCAGTGAGGCGTTCGTCATCGGTTTGAATGTAAAAAATGACATACTCGCCGGTCTTCTCATCATGCCCGACACCCACACCGTCAGGATGCTCCAGTTTGCCGTAATTTTTCGGATTCATCAGATGCTCGATGATCTCCTGATTGAGTGATTCGCTTTCTAAAGCCTGTTCCATTAGAGGTGCCCTTACGTAAATATGCTAAAATTGTATCATCTTAGCGTGAAAAAAAAGAATGATGAATATCAACATACAGGTTTGCTTTTGCACAATACTTCTTTGATGGACTCACCTGAAGGAAAAATCCTTGTTGTAGGTCTTTTCGGTGTCGGACTCTACCTGATCGCACTCTTGTTATCCTGGCTGCTTTCACCGGAATTCTACAAAGCATTCATCGGTATGACCTTTGGCAATATTCTCTTTGGCCGTGCTGCCGGAATTACGATCGGGTTTGCGGCAGGATTGGAGATATGGCCTGTTGTCAGCGTTAATTTTATAGTAGAACTGCTGAGTGTACTGTTCACCTATCCGCTTTTTATCTTCAGCTGGAACCAAATGCTCCATTTTAAACGTTTAAAAAGCTGGATGGAAAATCAGCACCGTTTTGTTGAAAAGTATCATGACAAAATACATAAATACGGTCTGTATGGACTGTTCGCATTTGTCTGGTTCCCATTTTGGATGACCGGTCCGGCGATAGGGGCAATGATCGGTTATGTGATGGGACTTCGTCATGCAGTGACGCTCAGTGTTGTCCTCAGCGGTACGCTGCTGGCTATTTCTGGCTGGGCCTGGTTTCTGAATGCATTGCAGCAGTGGGCAGAATCCTTTGATCCCAGGGCACCGTGGCTGGTTGTCGCCCTTATTGTGCTTATCGTTATTTTCGGTATTTTGTTCCGCCATTATCGTCAAGCAAAATAAAAAACAGAATCATTTAGAGGTGCCCTTATTTGTTTCTTTAATAATAAAAGTTTACTTTTTGCTTCTTTTGATTATCATAATATTATGAAGTTGTTTGAAACTGCCTACTCCTTTGTTAATGATGAATTGGCTAAAACAAAAACAAAATTGTTAATAGCTTTTTTGCTTTTTTTTGTGTTCAACCTGAGTATATTCGCGATTGTTCGCTACAGTAATGGTAACTATATCGGTGCTATGTTGGATGTAGCCGGACTCTTGGTTGTCACGGGTTTGTATTATCTCCTTAAATCAAGTGCGGGTTATTATACGTTTATCTCCAGAGCAATGTTATCGGTTTCGGTTATTGTTATCTTTACTACGACCTACTTCGAGCAGGCTTATTCCAGAGGGGTTGCGTGGTCTCTGTCCCTGATCATTGTTTCGTTTTATCTTCGAGACCGCAGAGAGGGATTATTGTGGGCAATGCTTATTGCAGCCATTGTGAGTGTCAACTATTTCCTGGTCATGAAGCAGATTGTCCTTTTTGAATTTCTCTCTTTCTTTTTTAGTATATTGATCATTTCAATGATTATATACTCCTATGAACATCTCAAAGAAAAAGCACAAAAGATTCGTATCAAACAAGAAGAGCAGGAGTTTTTGCAAACTGTCATCAACAGTACAGATGATCCTATCATGGTGATTGACAAAGACTATAATGTATCATTGCGCAATGTTGCAGTCAATAAATACCTGGACTGGGACTTTATCGCTGATAAAGAACATATCAAATGTTATGAGATCTCGCATCAGCGCAGTACGCCGTGTGATACGGATGAGCATCCCTGTCCGCTGCGTGATGTCCTGGAGACGCAAAATCATGCCAATGCCCTGCATATCCATAAAGACAGCGAGGGGAAAGATTGCTATGTAGAACTCAGTGCTTCTCCCCACAGGAATAAAAACGGTGAATTGATAGGTATTATCGAGATTGCCCGTGATATTACAGAACGTATAAAAATACAGGAGCAACTGGCTGTTGAACAAGTCAAACTGACATATCTGACAAATCACGACCCGCTGACCAATCTGCCCAATCGTTTTCTGTTCCACGACAGGGTACATCAGGCGATTAAAAGAGCGCATCGCTCCTTTACGCAGTTTGTCGTTTTTTTTATTGATCTGGACCGTTTTAAAGAAGTCAATGACTCTCTTGGCCATGTTGTCGGTGACAGGGTTTTAAAAGAAGCAACACGTCGGTTAAAAGGGCATATGCGCGAAGCGGATACCATTGCCCGTCTGGGCGGTGATGAATTTGCGTTGATCGTTGAGTCGGCCCAACATTTAAAAGATGTTGAATATGTTGCTGAAAGGCTATTGGAGTTATTTCGTAAACCGATGATGATTGACGAACACGAACTTTATGTAAGCTGCAGTATAGGTATAAGTCTTTTTCCCAATGACGGTGAGACGCCCGAAGCACTTTTTCGTAATGCCGATGCAGCGGTTTATCGTGCCAAAGACGAAGGAAAAAATAACTATTGTTTCTATACGGCCGAGATGACCGAACGCGCTTTTGAAAGGGTGTTGATGGAGAGCAGTCTGCGCCGTGCGATCGAACATGATGAGTTCAGGATCTTTTATCAGCCGCAGTTCGATGCTGCGAGGGAAAAACTTATCGGTATGGAAGCTCTCATACGATGGCAGCATCCTGAGCTGGGTCTGGTCACGCCGGACAGATTTATTACGCAGGCGGAAGAGTCGGGTTTGATCATACAGATTGATCAATGGGTCATGC
>DAOWOG010000151.1 GCA_030642185.1 Helicobacteraceae bacterium
ACCGGGGATGTTCGATATTTCGATCCGAATACAGACGAGATACCTGTGTTCCATATGGTATCGCCGCGCATCGTCTCGGTTAGATCCCAACCCCGACGAATCATGGTTGCAAGGATATGCGGCCCGTCACCGACGATCACAAGATTGAGGGGATCACCCGCTGTTTTTTTATCACCGCCCAACACACAGCACGGCAGCGTTTCCAGATACCTGCGTAACCCTTCAACATCAAGGTTTTGGACCTTGTTTGGTGGGTATAGCTGATCGAAGTCCACGCGCATAAAGTCCGCCTTAAAGCCTGGTACAGGCTGAATGAACTCGAATGATCGACTATCCTGCTTTCCAAAAAGCTCAACTGCAAAGGCCTTGCCGCCCGGGTCAAGGTTCGTGTAGACATAGCCCGATACTTTGCTGCGCGGTGGAATAACTACCGGTATATGTTTGTCCATGAACATGTCGATCTTGTCGTCGAGGCTGCTTTTGTCATCCATATCGCTATCGTCCTCTGGATTTTCCTTATCGTCCAGATTGCTCTCGCCGTATGAGCGGAACATCCAGGCAACTTCTGATGGCGCGAAGTAGTCAGGGTCGAGACTAAGCAGCATCAAGTAGAACTCTTTATCCTCCTGGTTCTCAATCTCAAGCCAGACAGGCTGAATCCCCTTTTTCGCGAGCGGTATCGCAAAGCTGTTCTCTGTCTCCTGCGGGCTTAACACAACAGCAGATACTCGAACAAGACCATCGGTCTGAGTTTCAGCCCGGGCGCGGTAATCCATTGATTCAGTCTGGGGAGGAGGGGAGATGGTACATCCTGCCAGTAACAGGAAAAAGAGCAGGAGTGCTGCCCGAACATGACCAGCCCGGCCAATGCGCCGAATCATCTTCAATTTCATAGTCAATATTCTTCCTATCCAATTATTCTAAAGATATAAGCTCTCAAAATGCCCAGGTCAAATCAAATATCCATCCCATTTTATCAAATATTATACACAGAGTGGGTCACTATTTAACTTCTTCGGGCAAATTAAATGAGTATTCGCCTTTTAGGAATGCCTCACCCGGCTCGTACATACGCCATATATAGTAAAAACCTTCTCCGGCAAACGGAAGACAGTTAATACGACCATCTTCACACCCGCCCAGGTGAATCGTAACCGATTTGTCGGCATTGGCTTTGGCGGTAACACCATTCAGACTATATGCACCAAGATCATTTTTTTGAAAAAAGCCTTTGGCGTTGTACATAGAGATCGACCAGAATGCATTTACCGGAACATGGGCAGGCAGCTCGATCTTATATTTTTTAGCAGTGGATAGATTGAGCTGCACCGCCTGATACATTGCATTTTCCGGCGGTAACAGACCATAACCCGCGATCGTCGCAACGGTGTGTTTCAAAGAGTCGACTTCACTGCGTTTACCCATAGCACCAATGGTGTCTTTGCTCGGGAAAGCCACCAACTGCTGGATCATCTTGAAAAGCGTTTTGTAGCGTTCCATGTCGTAATTTGGCATGACAAGCAGTTCATTGGAGCCTGCTTCGATCTTCAACTTCTTCTGCAGAGCATTTGCCGCTGCCAAGTCTTTAGCATCATTAGGGTTCATAAAGACACGATATGCAAACGTGGCATATCGTGTACCGACATCCTTTTCACTGAACGTATATTTTCCGGGTTTGCTAAAGACCTCATAGACGTAATGGTCCTCGTCAATAACCTCCAGCGTGAAATACCTGCCGTTATTTTCAGGTAGGGTTAGAGTCAAAGGCTTTTTCAAGTCTACAACTGCGAAGCTGTAGAGTGTATCGCGGTTCATGGCGATGGTTGTTTGGTTGTCAACGTCAAGAGGTGTGAGGTTGTGAACCCACTTGTTAACGCCTCCTGCGATCTTCTGATAACGCACAAACTGTACATGGCTCTCTACTGTTCTGATGTTATCGATATTCACATCGATCTTCTTCTCTGCTGCAAGCGCAGTGCTGAGTAAAGCAAATGGTATCGCTATCGTTAGTAATAAATTAGATCTTTTCATTTGGTTTTCCTTTTATAGGTCATTATTTGACTTTTTCAGCCTTCGGCGTTTGCCATGTTTTCATCTTTTCAAGATCCGGTACATAGACACGCAGGATGATATCTATATTTTCATCTTGGCGATTTATTGGCAGCCAGTTCTCAGAAGGAACACCCTCAGGCTTTTCAGCAGCGACGTAAATATCTATGCCACCCTCTTTGTTAAGCACCATACCCGCATTTTCTCCTACACTGTACTTCTTCTGCTCATTGGGAATAAAAAAGCCATTTTTTGTGTCATAGAGGGTTAGAGACCAAAAGGCTTTAGCCGGTGGCAGGTCTGCCTTCTTCATGTGAATAACATAATCATTTTGTGCGTTCATAGGCTGACCGTCACTGCTGACAACAGATGGATACATCGCTTCGGTTGCCGGCAACCCAATCGGTCCTACCACAGATTGCAGCACCAATAGGTTTAATGGCATCTTACCTTTGAGCTTAAACATACCCATGCCGTGCTCTTTAACCCAAGATGGATCCTGAAAGTGTCCAAACTGAGTTTTTTGTACTTCTTGGGCTGCCGCTCTAAAGCGTTTACCGTCGATTTTTGCAACCTTGCTTGCATAATAACTCTTGTTTGGTACTACGCCTAAAGGCTTATAGGCAGTAAGCAGCTTCTGATCGAGTTCACTATTGGGATCGAATGTTGAATGGTTAAAGACAAACTGCATCACTTCAAGAAGGTTGTTCTCAAACACATCCATATCTGTCTTACCGACCTGTGGAAATTTAACATCATCGATCGCTTTGGCCTTGCCTCCACGATACTCTGAGAGTGTCAACCCTTTCACTGAATGCATCTGCTTTGCAATACGGGCAAAGCGCTCCGGGTCATTTCCATGCGGCATAACTCTAAACACGGCAGAGACAAAGTCACCAGTTGCTTCAAAAGTACGATCTACCCCTTCGATCGCTTCACCTTTATATCCCTCTGTACGGGCACTGTAAAGCACCATTTTTTCAGGCTTTTTAAAGTCACCAAGACGCGTCGCCATCGGAACGTTAACATAGTGGTCATACCCGGTGATCATAAGTGAGACATATTTGGAATCAAACGCCGGCATGTCAAGAACAATAGCCTCCTTACGCAGATCAAACATACAGCCAATATACAGCGTGTCATTATTAGGACGTGCAATCTCCTGCATGGTATGGTCTTTCAGTCTGATATCTGCCAAAACGGTGTTCCAGCCGCCATTAGTGAGGGCGAACTTGTTATTGACGTTATACATAGCTACATACTGGTAAGAGCGTTCTACAAGGTTCTTGACCTGTTCATCACTGAGCTTGACACTCTTTTGTGCCATCGCTTGAACTGAAAAACCAAGTACCAACAAAAGGGCTATAAACCCCGCCTTAACCCTGTTAAACCTACATGCTGTTTGTATAAGTCTCATCTTTGATCTCCTCATTTAAATAAAATTCGCTTTGGTAGCACGATATTTGCCTGAAGTCTGAAACGAACCCCTTCAGGACCATTTGTAGAAGATTCCGCCCAATAACCCATACCGGCCTGAAGACTGACAGGCAATTTACCGAACCACACCAATTTGGCTACGGCCGCATTAAACGGTACTGCCCACTCTTCACTTTTCCAGTTGTAGGTGCTCTCGCTTTGAAGTGATACCGTCCAGGCACTCGGCCATGTGTATGCCACAAACGGCTGCACGAATGAGTTGCTGATATCATCTCGTTCACTGTCTCCGGCAACAGACCAGACATGGTTGGCAAGCCCGCCTACGGTCCATGGACCGAGCATGGCCACTACGATACCAGCCGGTCCGACTCCCCATTTCTGAAAAAGTTACTTAAGATTGAAATAGGCTATTCTTAGAATTGGAAGGGGCTAGACCCGGAACCCGGATAGATCTCATCTTGTTGGACAACGGGTACAATGGTACGTGTAAGCAGATTCCAATCTTCTGCTATATCAATAGGAATGACCGGCTGAATATTTGTCTGCAGTTTCGAGCCCTCATTGTCTGGACCGATATTTTGATCATACGTCATCTGAATAGGAATGGTGATCAGATCGGCGATAGGGTTGGTGAGTTCTTGGGCAAGATCGGCATCACCAGCCTGTGCTGTTACCATCGTTAGTGACGATGCTGCCATGACGCTTGTGACCATTTTTATAAAAGTACTGCGTTTCATTTTACTATCTCTTATATAATTATTTAACTCTTTTTATGACAGGTGGAACCCATCGACCATCTAGTGCCTCAGCTCTTGTCAAAGTACGCCTCTTCCGCCCCTACTCGTCGATAACTGGAAAAGGGGCATCTGTTAAAATGAAATCCTCGGATATCAGTGGGCCACTCATTTTATCTTTTTTTGATATCTGCTGTAAAGCGGACGCTGATATCAGCGCGGCTTTACTTGGGTGTACCTGATCGAAAAGAGTGAAAAAGCCCTTTACCTTGCCTTTGTTGCTGGTTTTGACGTCTTTACGCTCCAGTAGTGCGTCCAGGGTGATGTCGCCCACAAAGTAGCCCGCCCAAGCTTCCATGGACATATTAATGGAAATGACCGACTTGCGGAAATATTTGCTGACATCCGGTACAAATTCGGCTATACCACTGCGTACATGCAGGCCCATGGTGGGTGCGTCTGTACCGTCCAGGGTAATGGCAAGCAGTTGCTTTTTAGCGTAGCTGACCTTGGGGTCAAGGCGTACCCGGTACTGATTAACAAAGGTGCTCGGTGGCGATTCCAGAACGGATTCAGGTCCGCTAAACATGACAATCGGAATCTGCAGTTTGCCTTCGAGTTCCAGTGCTTTAGTCAGATACCAGGAGCGGGGAATAGTTGCTTCAGTATTGTACCCCATCTG
>DAOWOG010000282.1 GCA_030642185.1 Helicobacteraceae bacterium
AAACGCCAGGATCTTATCTTTGAGATATTAAAGTCTCAGGTCGAACAGGGCGGTTTTATCCTTTTCACCGGAATTTTGGAAATTATGCAAGACGGCTACGGTTTTCTACGTGCTATTGACACGACATTTAATGAATCGCTGCATGATGCTTATGTATCAGGGACTCAGATCAAACGTTTTGCACTGCGTAACGGTGACGTCGTTACCGGTCAGGTACGCCCGCCGAAAGAGCAGGAGCGCTACTATGCGCTGCTTAAAATCGAAGCCATTAACTATATGCCGCCTGAAGAGAGCAAAAAACGGCCGCTCTTTGAAAACCTTACACCGCTTTATGCCCTCGAACAGCTCAAACTGGAGTATCAGCCTAATAGACTGACAGGCCGGATGATGGATCTCTTTTCACCGATCGGTAAAGGACAGCGCGGGCTGATCGTCGCCCCTCCGCGTTCAGGTAAAACCGAACTGATGAAGGAGATTGCACACGGCATCTCTGCGAATCATCCCGAAACCGAACTGATGGTTCTGCTGGTGGATGAACGCCCCGAAGAGGTCACCGATATGGAGCGTTCCGTCAAAGGCGAAGTCTACAGTTCCACCTTTGATATGCCGGCCAAAAACCATGTCAAGGTAGCTGAAATGGTCATTGAACGTGCCAAACGACGGGTCGAGATCGGCAAAGACGTCATCATATTACTCGACTCTATCACCCGTCTTGCACGTGCCTACAACACCGTTACGCCATCTAGCGGAAAAGTGCTTTCCGGGGGTGTTGATGCCAATGCCCTGCATAAGCCAAAACGCTTTTTCGGTGCAGCACGTAACATTGAAAACGGCGGAAGTCTCACCATTATCGCTACGGCACTGATCGAGACCGGAAGCCGTATGGATGAAGTGATCTTTGAAGAGTTTAAAGGTACGGGTAACTCGGAAGTGGTCCTTAGCCGTAAAATCTCGGACCGACGTATCTATCCGGCGATTGATATTTTAAAATCCGGAACCCGTAAAGAGGAGCTGCTTCTCGGAGCAGACATCCTGCAAAAAGTTTTTATCCTGCGTTCCATGCTGCATAAACAGGATGATGAAGTCGAAGCGTTAAAATTCCTCTACACCAAAATGCAGAAGATGAAAACCAACGACGAATTCCTCTCCATGATGAACGAAGGATAATAGCATCATGAAAGTCGGGGTATTCGACAGCGGTGTCGGGGGCCTGACCGTCGTCAAATCCCTGCTCGAGCACCGGCTTTTTGATGAGATCATCTACTATGGCGATACTGCCCGCGTTCCCTACGGTGTCAAAGACCAAAATACCATCATCCGCTACGCACTTGAAGCCGTTGAATTTTTCAAGAACTTTGACATTGACCTTTTAATCGTTGCCTGCAATACGGTCAGTGCCTACGCCCTCAATGAGATGAAGGCCCAGGCACCGTTTGATGTTATCGGTGTCGTTGAACCGGGTATTTTGGCCACCAAAAATACACTTTCTGATCCCAATGCCGACATTTTGATACTTGGAACCAAAGCGACTGTCGCGTCCAAAGCGTACGAAACCCTGCTTCAAGCCCATGGTTTCACCAATGTCTCGGCAAAGGCAACCGGTCTGTTTGTTCCTATCGTTGAAGAGGGGCTTTATGAAGGTGCTGTTTTGGAAAGTACGATGAAGCACTATTTCAACAACAGAACATCACCCGATGCCATCATCCTCGGGTGTACCCATTTTCCCCTGATTGCAGAGAGTATTTCAGCCTATTTTAACAACAAAAGCCACCTCATCCATTAAAATGGGTACTTATGCATTTGTACGTTTTTCGTTGCCGATGTTTCCGGATGCATCAGTGTTCTTCATGTTTCCGATTGCCGTCATAGCAATTATTATGATCATCTATACGGCAATGGTGGCTTATGCCCAGGAAGATATCAAGCAGGTTGTAGCCTATAGTTCGGTTTCACATATGGGTGTGATTATTCTTGGTACATTTGCACTGAATGTCGAAGGTATATCAGGTTCAGTCTTTCTGATGATCGCACACGGTGTAGTATCCGGGGCACTCTTCTTGCTTGTAGGGGTTATTTATGATCGCCGTCATACCAAGCTTATGAGTGAATTTGGCGGACTTGCATCTGTTATGCCGCGTTATGCAACGATATTCGGAATTATGATGATGGCTTCGGTCGGTCTACCACTGACCATCAATTTTGTCGGGGAGTTTTTAAGTCTGCTTGGGTTCTATCAGCAGTCACATATACTGACACTGCTTGCCGGAATTGCCATTATAGTTGGTGCAATCTACATGCTGGCAGCATACAAAAAAGTATTTTTTGGCGAAGTTACGAAGGAAGAAAACAAAAATCTTCCGGATGTCAATAAAAAAGAGCTGCTGGCATTGATTCCTTTGACAATCATCGCAATCTGGCTTGGTGTCTATCCTAAGCCGGTGTTGGAACCGATCAATAACAGTGTTGAGTCTATTGTGCAGCTCATGCATGATAAAGCAATAACTGAAGAGGCTAAGACACGTATTCCTAACCTCATAATTAACAATAGCAACATAGAACAGTATGCTGCTGGGGAGGCGAAATAATGTTAGAAGCTGTAAATGTTTCCATGGAGTCGTTAAACCTCATGACACTTTCACCAATGCTCATCTCTATTATCGGAGCATTGACTATTCTTGTAATTGACATGATTAAAGGCGGATTGGACAAGACTCTTTATGTCATGATCTCAATTTTGTTCTTAATCCTGGATATGGGTGTAGTACTCAATTTCGCCGGTGCATTTTCTCAAAACGGAACAATGCTCGGTTTCTTTGACGTAATGGTTATTGATGGTCTTGCAATACTCTCACAATTAATTATTATTGGTGCATCTATTCTCTTTATACCGTTGGCATTGACCTCGAATCGATTCCATGAGTATGATTATCCAGAGTATTTCGCACTTTATCTGTTTATGATTGCAGGCTTCCAGTTTATGGTTGCTACTGATAATCTAATTTTAATCTTTGTTGGTCTTGAGACAGCATCTCTGGCTCTTTATACTTTGATTGCTCTGCATAACCGTGAAAGATCATTTGAGGCAGCAGTGAAGTATTTCACCATGGGTGCTCTTGCAGCCGGCTTCTTCTCCTTTGGTGCGATGGTCTTTTATGCGGTAAGCGGTTCAGTTGAACTGCATC
>DAOWOG010000094.1 GCA_030642185.1 Helicobacteraceae bacterium
GTCTATCGTGCGATCAAAAGTGAACTTGGTCAGTTTCCTGCACCGTTTGGAATCAATCATTACCTTATTTTTGATATGGACATTGATACACCGAAACAGATCACAAAACTTTTGCGAAAGGCATTTTTTATTCATAAACGCCTTAAACATAAGCTGGTCATTAAGGTGTTAAATCCCGGAGACCTTAACATTTTAGGAACATTGAAGAAATTGAGACGAGACAATATTATTATCGATATCGATTACTATGACGGTGGAAGAGAACAGATCATTTTCAAAGATCTGACACAGTATCATATCGGCCTGGTGATTGTTTCAAGACGTCTGTTTGCCGAGCAGCAGATACGCGAAATTCTTTTTGATGCACATATACCTGTTATTAAACTTGCAGAGCGCTCTTTTTCCAAAATCAAAGAGAGTGTGGTTGTACTTGCTCACAATAAAGATCTTGAGCGTGTTTCCACAACTGTTTTTGATATCTCGTCTCAAATGGGATTTAACCTTGAAATAGTCAGTTATATGAGCGACCAAAATGAGTACGAGGAAGAGATACTTGAACATTTTCAAAATCTTTCAACAATTTTTTCAAAGATGATCAAAGTAATAGATCTTGAAGAAAATCCCATTCGTGTACTGCGTCAAAAGGAGAATTTTCTGCACTGCGTACCATTTACGGAGAAAATGCTTGCCACTCCGATTACGACGATTTTCTCAACAGATACGGAACGCCTCTATCATCGCCTTGATATGTTCCATCAGGTCTTTATTCCGGTTAAAATATAGCGCTTCTATAGGCATTATTAAGAAAGCATAAAGTAATATATCCTATCATAAACTTTAAAATTCGGATCATCAATGACAATCAGAATTTCACTCAGACAAATGCAGGATTCCTCATACGATATAACGATCGATGCATTAAAACAGCTTCAGTTTGATACAAAAGTTGCTGTCGTAACCAACCCCACTGTTTCACAGTTTCATCTGGATTATCTGCTTGATCGCCTTAGCGTTAAAGAACTGCTCATCATTACAATTCCTGACGGTGAACAGTATAAAAACTGGAGTACGATAGAGCAGATTTTAAATGAAATGTTTGAAAAGCGTTTTAATCGTAAATCGCTGCTGATCGCATTTGGCGGCGGGGTGATTGGTGACATGACGGGATTTGCCGCAAGTATTTATCAGCGGGGAATTGATTTTGTACAGATTCCTACAACACTGCTTTCACAGGTTGACGCCAGTGTCGGAGGCAAGACCGGTATTAACAATGCATACGGCAAAAATCTGATCGGAGCATTTCACCAGCCCAAAGCCGTTTATGCTGATCCGCATTTTCTGACGACACTTCCTTCACGTGAATTTGGCGCGGGTGTAGCTGAAATCGTCAAAATGGCAGTGACATTTGACAGCGATTTTTTCAATTGGCTTGAAACTGCCGATCTGCATGATCCGCTGCAGCTCAAAGAGGCCATATCCAAATCAGTTCAGACCAAAGCCCGGGTTGTCGCAGAAGATGAAAAAGAACGAGGGATCCGTGCCGCGCTTAACTACGGTCATACCTTTGGACATGTTATTGAAAATGAAACGCGCTATTCAACTTATCTGCACGGAGAAGCGGTTGCCATCGGAATGGTGATGGCAAATGCAGCATCATGTGCATTGGGATGGATGGATGATGAAGAGGCTGATCGGATCAAATCTCTTTTACAACGCCATGGGTTGCCGACAAGTTATGTCATCGCAGATACGGACAGGTTTTACGAGACATTTTATCTGGATAAAAAAAGTGCTGATCAGGCAATTACCTTTATACTCGCAAGACATATCGGTGACGTTGAGATCACGGACAGTGTGAGTGAATCAGTCATCAAGTCAGTGCTCACACAGTACAAGGCCGACTGATATGCGTATCGTATGGCTGCTCTTCTTATCTGTTGTAATGCTCCACGCCATCGATGCAACGGATATGGTGCTTGGCATTGACAGCCTGAACAGAAACAGGCAGACCACGCCTTATATAGATCAAAGTACTACAGTACAGAAGATTGATGTTCAGGCAAAACTGAAAACACGGCGTACCCAATACCGTGCAGAACTGAAAAAAATCAATACTCTGCTTGAACAGGATAATATCTGGATTAATGCACAAGAAGATTATATTGCATATCGTGTCAGTGAATTGGAACTGGCACAGATAAAAGCACGTATACAAGTACTCAGTATTCATGAGAATGAAGATAATGAACATGAATTATTGAAGCTAAACAAAGAAAAAAACACGCTTTTAAAACGTCTTGAAAATCTGGACAGTGAGAATCGGGCTTCATTTTTAAAGATGCTTGATGAAAAAAAGATCGATATCCGTTTTGATGCTGCAGAGTTCGTCAAATATGAAAGTGAACTTCCACATCTCGAGAAACTTATACTTTTGCTGAACAAAAAAAAGTTATTGCTTGAACAGCTTATTTTGATCGACCAAAAACATGATTACAGTGATGATTTTGATAATGTCACTCTGCGTCTAAAAACTTTTGACATGGTCAAAGAGACCATAGTTACCATCCAGGAGAAACGTTCCGACGAGATTGAAATGCTAAATATTGATCTGGAAGAAATTAAGGGTGAACTTGAAAAAGACAGTATCTGGCAAAAGAGTTATGATGCCTATCTCTCCTATCTGCAGGTTAAACGCGATCTGGTTGTACTGCATGATCGAATCGAAAATCTTGTTAAAGTGGGTGACAGCATCAAAGAAAAGGATGAGCTTGCTCTGCTTACCGAAAAGGAGAAAATTTTATCAGATCAGCTTTCTCTGCTAAAAGGTCATGGTATCTCACCGTTTGCAAATCTCATTAAACCGGAAGACATTGAAGAAGAACCGGAAATCAATGATCCTATCGATATTTTTACGGGCATATCGTACAAGAAACATATACGAGAATCATATCAGGCTTATGTGAAGCGTGGCAAAGATCTGCAGCAAATTATGATTCTGCTGCGAAAAAAGATAAAAGTTCTGAAATATATTCAGGCCATTGATCAAAAAAACAGCTATCGAACCGAAATTGATGAAACAAGTGAAAAACTTGAAAGATTTACCGTTGCGCTCGGGACTTTGCAAAGTACTGAGAATGTTTATGGCAAAAGGATCGAAGAGATCGATCTTCAGATTCAAAAACGTATTGAGAAACAGATCTATAAACTGTTCAATATCGGCATCATTATTCTGGTACTGTTTTTATTATCGTTTCTTGTGAAATTGGGAGCCAAAAAATACATTACCGATAATGAACGTTTCTATATGTCGAACAAGATCATTACATTTACCAACGTAACATTGATAATCCTGATACTTTTATTTAACTATATTGAGAATGTCAATTATCTTGTAACGGTTCTCGGTTTTGCCTCTGCCGGTATCGCGATCGCAATGAAAGACTGGTTTATGAGCATGCTGGGCTGGCTGGTTATCGTGTTTGGCGGATCTATTCATGTCGGTGATCGGGTGCGTGTTGACAAAGACGGTATGCTGTATGTCGGCGATGTTCTCGACATCTCTTTACTGCGTATTACAATTCTCGAAGACATTACCTTAACAACCTATTTGCATAACCGTAGAGCAGGAAGGATCATTTTTATTCCGAATAACTATGTTTTTACAACGATGATCGCGAATTACACCCATGTATCACTCAAAACGGTCTGGGATGGAATCGATATTACCATTACATTTGATTCCAACCACAAAAAAGCGATGCATATTACGAAAGATGTCGCGCGTAAATATGCCAAAGGCTACACCGATATCACCAGGAAACAGCTCAATAAACTGCGTCATCGCTATAGTTTGAAAAATACCAATGTTGAGCCCCGTGTTTTTTCATTTATAGAAGAAAACGGCATACGCATCAGTACATGGTATCTTACAAATGCCTATGCGACACTGACGCTGCGCAGTACTATCTCAATGGAGATAATCGATGCATTTAAAAATGAAGACGATATCACCATCGCTTATCCTACTCAAAAACTTCATCTGAGCGGCAGTGAGGAAAAGAGACCGCCGTTTGACACTGAAGAAGCAATTATATGATGAATGATGTACGTAAAAAGGTCTTTTTTAAAACATTCGGCTGTCGGACAAACCTTTTTGATTCTCAGGTAATGATGAGTCGCCTCAAAGATTTTGATATCACTTTGAATGAGACGGATGCGGATGTCGTTGTTGTCAATTCATGCACGGTAACCAATGGTGCCGACACCGGCGTTCGCGGTTATATCAATCATGTTGAAAAAGCCGGCAAACAGATTTTTATGACAGGGTGCGGTGCACATACAAAAGGTGAATCCCTATTTGATCAGAAAAAAGTTTTCGGTGTTTTCGGACAGTCGGAAAAAGAACGTATCAATACACTTTTGCAAAATGATACACGGTTTTATGAACTCGGCGATCTGGATTTCATTGATGAAAGTGTGGTCGATGAGTTTGTCGGCAAAAGCCGTGCTTTTATCAAAATCCAGGAAGGATGCAACTTTCGCTGCAGTTACTGCATTATTCCGTTTGTACGCGGAGATGCGCGCAGTATGCATGAAGAGAAGATCATTGAGCAGATTGAACGTCTTGCTGCCAATGGATTTGGAGAGTTTGTTTTAACAGGCACCAATGTGGGAAGCTATGGTCAGGGAGAGGGCCGTTCCATTGCTGCGCTGATGAAAAAAATAAGTTTGATCCGTGGCGTCAGACGTATCCGTATCGGTTCGATGGAGCCTATTCAGGTTACAGATGAATTTAAAGAGCTTTTAACGGAGCCATGGCTGGAGAAACATCTGCATATTGCACTGCAGCACACTTCACCTGAGATGCTTAAAATTATGAATCGCAGAAATCGTTTTACAACTGATCTGAAACTTTTTGAAGAATTGGCCGAAAAAAGCTTTGCAATCGGAACTGATTTTATTGTCGGTCATCCCGGTGAAAGTGAGGTACGCTGGAGTGAAGCGATGGAGAACCTTCGTCGACTGCCGCTTACCCATATGCATGCTTTTACCTACTCAAAACGTGACGGAACGCCCTCTGCAGCCATGAAACCTGAAATAAACGGAGCCGTGTCAAAAACACGAATGAAACAGATGACTGACATGGTAGAAGAGAATAATTTTCTGTTTCGTCAAAACACTTCACCGGTATTGGAAGTGTTGATAGAGAGTCAAAAAGAGGGACTCTATTATGGTCTTGATCAGTTTTTTAATAAAGTCATGATCAGGTCTTCAAATGATCTCATCGGCAATTGGCTTAGCGTTGAAAATTATGAAGTCAAGAAGGAGTACAATTATGCTGAGTTCTAAATCTAATCGAATTATTCTGATTGCTTCTGCTGTTCTTGTTGTCATTTTGATAGCTTATGCCTTTTTACGTGATACCGCCAAAGTAGCGTCATTAAATGATGTTGAAGTGATGCTTGAGAGTAAGCAGGTTGAAAAAGTGACCGCTTCCAAAGAGTATTTCTATCTGAAAACCGATCATGGACTTTACAAAATCACGGCTTCACAGGTAACACCGGAACTTTTTTTAAATCAGAAAGTTCAGTTCGATTCCGGATCAAATATACTGATTTGGGTATTCATACTGGTCTTGGTTCTTGGCGGTGCAAGTTTTACGTTTCGTTTCTGGCTGAAACATCGATTGATTTTTGACAACTCACCGAAGCTGAAAGCCTCAACGGTCGATATCTCTGCTGCGGAGGCGGTTATGCCTGTTAAATCGGATGTCACTTTTGCTGATATCGGCGGAATAACCGATGTGAAAGAGGAGCTTGAGGAGATTATCGATTTTTTAAAAAATCCTGTTCGATATCGTAACTTCGGTGCACGTATGCCGCGGGGAGTACTTCTTGTGGGCCCTCCGGGTGTCGGTA
>DAOWOG010000328.1 GCA_030642185.1 Helicobacteraceae bacterium
ACCCCGTAAGTGTTGCTAAACGCACCAAGCAGAAGGTCTATCTTGTTGCACGCGCTGACAAAGCTGCCATGCTTGCCCACATCATCAAAGACAGTGACTATCTGCAAGCTGTCGTCATCACCAAGACCAAACGCAACGCCGATGCCCTGAGTGCTTACCTCAAAGCCCAGAGCATCAACGCTACGGCAATACACGGGAACAAAAGAGCCCAGGAGAACGAAGCGGCAGCCACAGCTTTTGGCGAGGGTGAACTGAACATTCTCATTACCACCGATATGATCCTGCAGTCACTCGAACTTGGCAACATTGCCCACATGATAAGTTATGACCTTCCAACTGAACCGGCTCACTATCTCAGCCGTCTTGGCCGCATGAGCGAAACAGGTGAAGGCATCGCCCTTATCAGTCCGGAGGAAGAGCGCGAACTCTTTGACATTGAACGGATTATGCGACAGGAAATTCCTCAAGAGGAAGTTGAAGGCTTTGTGCCGACACCTGAATCTGACGTTAGTGAAGCACCGCAACGCACCAAAGATCAAAAAAAGAAACCACGCCATCGCAAACAGCGACGAAAAACAGGAAGCAAAATTACAGAGAAGTAACGATATACCAAAAATTGAACTTACACTTTCAAAAGGCTTTTACTCAATTAAAATCTAAAATAACCTGAATTTGCTGTTCAACTTCTATCATCTCCTGTATGGAAAGAGAAGCTACTTTTTGCGGTATCAACCTATTAACATCAATGGCTCTGATCTGATCGCATAACAGTTCAGAAACTTCTTCTAACTGTTCTCGTTTTGAAATTCTATATCGCAGAGGGTATGTTCTGTCAATGAGTTGTGTTGTCAAGGGAACGATGATCACTGTTGTATGTCCAATATGATTGAGCATATCCGTCTGTAAAACCAGGACAGGTCTTGTTTTTCCGGGTTCATGCCCTTTCGACGGATAGAGCCTGGCCAAATAGATACCGCCCCGCTCAAACATTGTCCAAACCATCCTTCAGAGTATCATCAAATTCACTCATCATTTCCCGATTTGCCTCTCTGACACGCATTGATGCCTGTTTCATCTGCTCTTTCATCTCTTTTTTTTGAATATGCAATTCAAATTCGGTAATGGAGCGGCGTATTAATTCACTTTTTGTCAAGTGAAGATGCTTTGCCAAAGCGTTTACTTTTTCAAAAAAACCATCATCCGTTTTTAGCGTTATTGTTTTCATCCAATAGCCTTACTTACTAAAGTAATACTATTTTACTTACTTTATACTCCATTGTCAAACAGCTCAACTTTGATGATTAGAAATCTTACCTCTTATCGCACTTCGTTTCGATTCATCAACCAAAATACTGGCAATTTCACTGTTACTGTCGACGATAACCGAAATAGGCAATCCGTATAACATCCGTTTCTCCTCGGATGAACCGACTTTTACAATGATATTCATATGTTTTTTATACGCCGCCAGTGCTTCGCATATAAGCAGTTTCTTCTCGGAACTGTTAAGCGTCACCACGATAGAAGCGGCATCTTCTACATGCAGTGCATGTAAAACAGTCGGTTTGGACATATCGCCGTAGTAGATCTCTTCGCCCGCGTTCGATGCCTGTTTAACCCGGGCATAATTGTAATCGATCACTACATGTTCGATCCCCTGATCACGAAGCTTTTTAGCCACTTTTTTACCGACCGCACCGTACCCGCAGACTACGATATGATCCCGTCGCCCTGTCAATGCGCTCAAGTCGCTCTCTTCGATCTCGCCCTTTCTAAAGAGTATATTCTGGAGCCATTTACGTTTTGCCAGCATAAACGGCGTCGCAATCAGGGAGAGGACGACCATCAGTACCAGAATCTGGGCAAGCTCCGGGTCCAACAGGTTACTGGCGGCAGCGAGTGCAAAGATAGCAAATGAAAACTCCCCCACCTGTGCCAGTGTCACGGCGGTCTTAAATCCGGTGACTGATTTGGAACCCATACCGATAATGCTATGAATCACCGCACCTTTAATGAACAAAATCGCTACAAAAAGTCCGATAATCTCACCGATGTGAGTCATAAAAAAGGCCAGATCGATCTTCATGCCGACCGTAATAAAGAAAATGCCCAGGAGCAGATCCTTAAAAGGGGCAATATCGGCTTCAACTTTATGCAGATACTTCGTTTCGGCGATGATCATTCCTGCAACAAATGCACCCAGTGAATAGGTAAACCCAGCATAATGTGCCAGAAGCGAAGCCCCGATGACGATCATCAACACCGAACCCATAAAGAGCTCATCAAGTCTGGTGTCTGCCGAAAAGTGCAGCAGCCAAGCCACCACCCGTTTGCCGACAACAAAAAGTAATCCGATCACCATCACGGCACTGACCAGCGTCTCAAGCAGAACCAGCTGAAGGTTGTTTCCATCTGTTGATAGAAAACCGATCATAATCAGGATAGGAATAACTGCGATATCCTGAAAAGTGAGAATCCCGGTCGATTGACGTCCATACGGAGCGTAAATCCCTTTATTCTCTTTGAGATAGCTCAGTACAACAGCAGTTGAAGAGAGTGCCAGTGCGGAACCGATAATAAGCGATGACTCCATCGATATGCCAAAAAGATAGTAAGAGAAAAGATAAAAGATGAATCCGCTGATACCTACCTGCAGTGCCCCGTTGAGAAATACAAGTTTTTTCATCGTCTTGAGCGTTGCAAGCGACATCTCCAGACCGATCGTAAACATAAGAAAAACGATTCCAAATTCTCCTACAAGCTCTACCGAATGCGAATCTTCATGTTTAATATCAAAGGCATAGGCTATCACGGTACCGGTCAATATATAACCGATAATTTGCGACATACCC
>DAOWOG010000058.1 GCA_030642185.1 Helicobacteraceae bacterium
GTCAGACGCGCTCCACAGTAGTCTTCGATAATATCCATCAGGTATTCACGTTCACGGAAAGCGTAAAGAAATACCGTCATGGCACCGACATCGAGTGCCGTTGTCGCCAACCAGAAAAGGTGTGACATCAAACGGTTCAATTCGAGAAGCATCATACGGATAACTTTAGCACGGCGCGGCACTTCCAGACCGATCAGCTTTTCAACCGCCAGTGCAAAGCCATAGTTATTGGAGCTTGAAGCGATGTAGTCCATACGGTCAGTGGTCGGCATGAATTCATTGTAGATCATATTTTCAGCCATCTTCTCCATACCGCGGTGAAGATACCCGACATCCGGATGCGCTTTGACAATCTCTTCTTGCTGCAGGTGCAGCATCAGACGCAGCTGTCCGTGAGCCGACGGGTGCTGCGGTCCGAAGTTCAGGATCAATTCATTATCATCACGTTCAAACGTAATATTTTCAAAAAACGGTCTTAATCTATTTTTCTGTTGCATGACCTGCCTTATCTATCTCTGTCGCTGATCACGACAGACTCTTCTAGGTTAAATTTTTCAATTAAAAATACACCGCCCTCTTCCTGCGGCAAAGGACTTGCATCCGGTTCGCCTTCAGAGATGTCTGCTCCATACGGAACTTCATGTCCCAGGTGAGAAAAACGTTTGGTGTCATAACGGTCAACCGCTGCACTGTCACGGATTTCCGGTCCGATAACATCTCTGGCCTCTTTTCCAAAAATCTTGTCTACTTCGTACCAGGATGCAAATTCGTCTCCCTGTAACGGATACGTTTTAAGCAGCGGATAGCCTTCCCAGTCATCCGGCATCAAAATACGTTTGAAGAATGGGTGATTGTTGACTTTGATGCCGAACATATCGTACATCTCACGCTCTGACCAGTCTGCCGAACGAAAAAGCTTTTCAACACTCTCAACGGCTTGATTTTCTTCAATGAAACACTTCACGCGAATACGTTTGCGCTTATTCATGCTGAGCATCTGATAAAAAACTTCAAATCCACCCTTGTCAGCCAACCAGTCAATGGCACTCATTTCTGAAAGCTGTGTATATTCAAGCTGTTCTTTCATCAATTTCAATACATTGAAATTGTCTTCAGGCTCGATATAAACCACCATCTGTTCAACCTGAATATATGCTTCAAGGACTTCATACTCTGCCTTGATAGCTTCCAGGTCAGCGGTAAATACCTCATCATCGGATACATCAAATTTCGGAACCTGCGGTGCTACCCAGAAACGGTCTGTATAGTAGGCTTTTTTCTGAACATCGTCTTTTGGCGTATAACGTCTCATTACATCAACCTTTTCGGTTTTTGTGATTTATCCGCTTTTTCACGACGAATCTTTTTCTGCAGCATCATTACCGCATACTGCAGTGTCTCCGGACGCGGTGCGCAACCGGGAAGGTAAAGGTCAACCGGGATAACACGGTCAACACCCTGCACCGTTGCATACGTGTTGAACATACCGCCGGTATTGGCGCATGAACCCATAGAGATAACCCATTTCGGCTCCGTCATCTGATCATATAGACGACGGATAAACTCCGCATGCTTTTTCGTAAGCGTACCGGCAACGATCATGATATCAGCCTGACGCGGCGAAGAACGAAATATCGTACCGAAACGGTCGAAGTCATATCGCGAAGCACCGGATGCCATCATCTCGATACCGCAGCAGGCCAAGCCGTAAGTCAAGGCCCAAAGAGAGTTCGAACGCCCCCAGTTTACAACTTTATCTACCGATGTCAATGCAACCGGAAGACCGCCGTTTTGTGTAAAATTTACTTGATGCTGTGCCATTCAAGCGCTCCTTTTTTCCAAGCATAAATAAAACCGATTGTCAGCAAGAGAATAAACAAAAGCATCTCTGCGAAACCAAACCATCCGAGTAGTTTAAAGTCAACTGCCCATGGGAACATAAAGACGATCTCTACATCAAACAGTAAAAATAACAGCGCGAACAGATAAAACTGAGGCGAAATCCTATTTGGCTGCTTGGTTACCTCGGGACCACACTCATAAATAGAGAGCTTGATCTTTTCAGTATCCTTTGCTGCCAGTGCCCGGCTGACCAGTCGTGCAGCAATAGTCGTTGCATAAAATGCACCAAATGTGAGGACAAAGAGTATAAATACTCCAAAATACGGATTAGCGACATGCATGTGTTCCATAAAGACCCATCCTTTTCTTCTTGTTTACAATTACCGTCAAACAGCGATATTCAGCTGTTTCAAGGCAGTATCATTTTTATGAAAAAACAGTTACTAGAAATATAACAAAAAGAGGATTAAACGAAAGTGTTATGAAAAAGATTTTGTGAATGGCCTGTCACAAATGGGAACAGATGGTATTTTAGTGATAGAAAGAGATGTGTAGAAAAGTAATTCTTTGCGATGGAGTATTTTTTCCGGAGGAGCCCTTAACTCAAAAATCCCATCGATTTTTCACTGTCGAAATTGCCCCGCTTCTCTTTTTCTATTTCAGCAATAAAATCATTCATCCCGAAAAGCGGTTCATCCGTTGTGGCAACTGCATAGGCAGTATTTTTAATGATCAGATTAATCTGACCTCCGGTAAGGTCGTATTTGGCTATTTTTTCAATGCTGAACTCCTCTTCATAAGGGGCGTCTTTCGGAAGCATCTTGCTCCAGAGCTCAATTCGTTGATCGAAATTCGGCTTTTTGAATTCAATTTTATAATTAAAACGACGCGAAAATGCCACATCAATATTTTCAAGCAGATTAGTGGTGGCAATCAAAATACCTTTAAAAGACTCAATCTGCTCCAAAAAAATGTTTTGCATCTGGTTATGCATCTGATCTGCACTGCTGTTAACACCGGATGAACGAGAACTCAAAAACTGATCTGCTTCATTGAGCAGTAAAATAGGCTCTGTCTTTGTCTTATCGGTCAAATCATAATAGGTGTCAAAAATTTTACGCACATTTTTTTCGCTCTCTCCGACATACATAGAAAGAATTTTCGAACAGTCAAAACTGAGAACCTGACGCTTAAGTGACTTTGCCAGAGAGTATGCGGTCATCGTTTTCCCTGTCCCGGGAGGGCCATGAAAAATAATACGTGCATCAATACCCTGCTTTTTCTCTTTAATACCCCATTTAATCAGGTAGGCAACGACTTCTCTGTCCATCTGATGCATCAGATTGTTGAGGGTCTCATGCGTTTTTGGGTTCAAGACCACATCCTCAAGAGAAGTCACCGGATCAATCAGTTCAAAAAGGTCCTGTTCTTTAATCAGCATATTGAGTTTAAGTTTATGCACCTTTTTTTTCTTTTGCGGATGCATAATCCCCTGAAGTACCTCATCAACAATATAAAATGCCCGTGAAATACCGCCAAAAGGACTCAGCATCTCTTCATAATCAATGATCTCATCACTGACAAGACGTGCCCCGTCTTCAAGAAGCGAACGGTTCTTGATCCGCTCATACTCATCAAAGCTGATCAGATCAATCAATGCATTCATCTCGCGCAGGCTGTTATCACCCGCACTGTACTCCTCTTTCAGGAGGGCAAGAAAAATCACCTGCTCTTTTTCATCCAGCTTTTTCTGTTTGAAAAAACGATCCAATACAACATTTTCAGAGGTCTCTGCAATCCTCTCTTCAATTCGTTTTTCCAGGAGTTCAAGTTTATTCTGAATACGATTGATACCCAAAGACTGTTCATGACCGTTGTGCCGGATAGCACTCATTTTTTGATACAGTTCAATACGAAAAAACTGGTCCTGAAGATACTCAAGATGATCGGCATAGGGTTTTACTTCCGGAAGCGTCATCTCCAAAGAGCCCTCTTCCAGAAGTTTTAAAAATACCGATGTCAAAGTGACTGCGGTATTCAACAGTTCAAGATACGAAACTTCACTGACTTTCAGCGGTGTAAAACTCTGCTGTGAGATCCACCCCAATTCCAGTAAAGTTTTGATACTTCCAAGATGATCCAGATAGCCATAATTTTCATTGCCGTAAAGCTCGGTCAGCAACTCTGTGACCATCGACTCTTCCTGAGCATTGATAAATCTCCGAGCCATCAACTGAAGCACTTTTGCTTCCTCTGCTTCACACTTAAGCTGCGCAAAGATCTCCGTCTGCTCTACATTTTTATTTTCAATAAAATCAACCAGATATTTCAACTGTTATACTCTTCTTTTTTTTATTACGGCAAACGAACTCGTCCGTTCACCTACGTTGACACTGAGTCCTCTGCAGCAGAGAGCTCACGTGCAGTAAACCGCACTAAATCATTTCAACTGTTATACTCTTCTTTGAGAACTCGTTTCAGGACTTTTCCTGTTGCCGTTTTAGGCAGTTCATCGACAAAGCTCACTGTTTTCGGAAGCTTGAAGTTTGCCAGTTCTGTTTTTAGCGCAGCTTTCACCTCATGCTCGGTCGGCTTGCTTTCAAGGTCATCTTCAAGCTCAATAAATGCGATCGGCACTTCACCGCTTTTAGGATCGGCAATACCGATGACGGCAGCCGCCTTGACATATTCCAGCTTCATCAGTTCTTCTTCGATCTCACGCGGATAGATATTGATCCCTTTGGAGATGATAAGGTCTTTCATACGATCTACAATATAAATATAATTGTCTTCATCCATTTTTCCAAGATCCCCGCTGCGGAGCCAGCCGTTGATGATCGTCTCTTTAGTCGCTTCGGGGCGGTTAAGATAACCCATCATAACACCGTCACCTTTGATGATGATTTCACCAACTTGACCGCGAGGCACTTCCAGTAACTCGTCATCCACAATTTTAATCTCATAGCCAGGCAGGGCTTTACCGATGGAGAGTACTTTTTGATGATCAAGAGGATTGACCGCTGCTGCCGGAGAATTCT
This sequence comes from Helicobacteraceae bacterium, assembly GCA_030642185.1. Taxonomy (GTDB): domain Bacteria; phylum Campylobacterota; class Campylobacteria; order Campylobacterales; family Sulfurimonadaceae; genus 4484-230. Next base: position 4,881 of record DAOWOG010000058.1, read on the forward strand.
CGCTTAATCCGTACCCCTCAATCATATGGGCCCGCTTAAAAATATTATCAAACTTATTCAGGGTATCTTCACTCAGTGCCGAAGCGCCTGAAATAAACAGACGGATATTGTTAAACCAGAGAAAATACCATGGCAGTTTTGCACGGATAAGGGCATTATAGATATCCGGAACACCCAGAAAAACCGTTACACGTTTCAGCAGCGCCTGTTTGATGATATTACTGAAAGGAAGCAGTTTTCGTACGATAACCATCGATGATTGAGTAAAAAACGGCATAAGCGTCATGACGGTGAAAGTAAAGGAGTGAAACATCGGAAGATAGACGATAAAACGGTCTTTTTCACTGATATCAAACACTTGCTGTCCGCCGACCATATTGGAAAAAAGATTGCGGTAGCTCATCATGGCACCTTTGGGTTTTCCCGTAGTGCCGGAGGTATAAAAAATGATAGCAGGATCATCCAGTTTCATCAAAGTGGTCTGCTCTTCAATATGCGGTTGAATATTTGTCACTTCGTCAAACATAATATTCGCATCATTTAAAATCGGTGCCGTATCTATCCAGACCATCTTTTCAAGGCTTGCAACGTTGGAGAGCAGATCTTTTGTCTCTTTAAGAAACTGATTGGAAGTGAGCAGCAGTTTTGCCTCTGCATCATTAAGTATATACTCCAGTTCTTTGGCTTTCAGCATGTTGTTGACCGGAATGACAACCGCACCTATCTTCGTAGCCGCAAAAACCGTTATAATAAATTCTTCGGAGTTGGGTGCGATCAATGCAACCCGATTTCCCTTTTGCACCCCGGCAATCTCTAAAAAACGTGCAAAAGCATCCACTTTTTTCAAAAACTGCTGATAGGTCACCTTCTCTTCATCAATAAAAATGACCGTTTTATCCCCGACAGAAGCTGCATTGGTTTCGAGCATCTGATAAAAATTCTGATATGGGTAGTGCAGTGTTTCCATTTTCCAACCTTTTTAGAGCGCTTTAAAAACCCGAAAATGTTTCATTCAGGGTTTGTTGAGCTGTATTTGCCAAATATAGTAAATAATGTTATCTCAATTTACCTTATTTTAATAAGCATCTCTTTATAGTTGTTAGCAATTTGTTAACAAAAGGAGTGTATCCATGTCCATCAGAAAATCTAAAATGCTTCTCAGTGTATCGGCGGCGGCTTTGCTAATCGCCTCATATGCGCAGGGAGCCGGCTTTGCCCTTATCGAAAATTCCGCTTCGGGTATGGGGAGTGCGTTTGCTTCCGGCGGTGCTGCAGGTGAGGATGCCTCGACTATGTGGTTCAATCCGGCGTCTATGACGCTGCTTAAAGGTCAAAACATGATGGCAGGTCTCCATTATGTTGCCCCTCAGGATGACTTCACCAACCAGGGATCTACCAATGCCGACGGAACGCCGCTCAGCGGCCCAAACTCTGAAGGTGGAAAACCAGCCGTTATCCCTAACTTTTACTATACCGGTCAAGTGACAGACACGCTTTTTCTGGGACTGGGTATCAATGTCCCCTTTGGGATGGGAACCGAATATGATGATGACTGGGTCGGGCGTTACCATGCTGTCAAAACAGATTTAATGACGATCAATATCAATCCGGCCATTGCCTACAGGATCAATGATCAGTGGAGTATCGGCGGCGGTATCAATGTCCAGTATGTCGATCTCACCCTGACCAGTGCGATCGACTTTGGCGCCCTGGCAGGTCACCCGGGTGCGGCAGACGGTTTTGCGGACCTGCAGGCCGATAACGCTGATGACATCTCTTTTGGATGGAATATCGGCGTACTTTATGAACTCAGTAAATCCACGCGTTTTTCGCTTGCTTACCGTTCGTCTATCACCCATGATGCTAAGGGGAATGCTGACTTCTCCGTTCCGGCTTCAACCGGTACTGCCGCTATCGTCAGTACCGGAGCGTTTACCGACTCTGGGATATATGCCTCCGTTGAACTGCCGGCATCTGCATCCTTCAGCGCATTTCACAGCTTTAATGACTCTTTTGATCTGATGGCAGATGTACTGTGGACTCAGTGGAGTGTTTTTGATGAACTTCGTATCCATTACAACAATCCCGCTCAGCCGGATTCTGTCACCACCGAGAACTATCAAGACCAATGGCGCTTGGCGCTTGGAGGAAACTACCACGTCAATCAGGACCTGACACTGCGTGCAGGTCTTGCCTATGATGAAAAAGCAGTTCCAGAC
>DAOWOG010000349.1 GCA_030642185.1 Helicobacteraceae bacterium
GTTTGTCAAGAAAAAAGAGACCGTCAAAATCGTTGCCAAATATCATCAGTACCTGGGTGTCAATGAAGCTTTGGCCGGGGTTCGTGGAATTAAAGAGATCCAGGGGAAACTCGGGATCTACTGGCATACACAAGGAAGTGGGAAAAGCTTTTCTATGATTTTCTTTTCACAAAAAGTATTTCGAAAGATAGTGAGAAACTGGACTTTTGTAATCGTAACCGATCGAACCGATCTGGATGACCAGATCTATAAGACATTTAATGCTGCAGGTGTTTTAACGCAAGAGTGCCAGGCAGATTCCGGTGAGGATTTGAAGCAGCTTTTAAGAGAAGATCACCGTTTTATATTTACTCTGATCCAGAAATTCGGTACCAAAAAAGGACAGGTTTTTCCAGAACTTTCCAGGCGAGAGGATATCATAGTCATTGCTGATGAAGCCCACCGAAGCCAGTATGGTATCTTTGCTATGAATATGCGAAAGGCCTTTCTGACGCTGTAGAAGATAATGCAACATTGCCGCTTTACTATGAAAACCGTGTGCCGGAAGTTAATCTAAACCGGGATGATCTGGGTGAAGAGATCGTTGACATTCTTGATCAGGCTGATTTGAGTGATGAGCAGGAAGCTAAACTGGAGCGTGAATTTGCCTCTGCATACCACATCATCACCCGTGAAGAGCGTCTGGATATCATTGCAGAAGATATTGTTGAACATTTTATGGGCCGGGAATTCATGGGCAAAGCGATGGTGGTTTCTATAGATAAGGCAACTGCCATTCGTATGTATAACAAGGTGCAAAAGGTCTGGAAGCATAAATTGGGACGTTTAAAAGTCAAATCCAGAGTATTAAGTGGTTCAAAACTCGTCAAGATCAAAGCGGATATCAGCTATATGGAAAAGACTGATATGGCGGTTGTCGTATCCGGCGGTCAAAATGAACATGATCGTTTTGCAGCAAAAGGTCTTGATCTGAAAGTACATCGCAAGCGTATGATGAAAGAGAAACTGGATGATAAATTTAAAGATCCAGATGATTCGCTAAACATTGTATTTGTCTGCGCCATGTGGCTGACGGGTTTTGATGCACCGTTTACTTCAACACTGTATCTTGACAAACCACTGAAAAATCATACCTTGATGCAGACGATTGCCAGAGCTAACCGTGTTTATCCCGGAAAACCAAATGGACAAGTAGTGGATTACATTAATATTTTTGGCGCCTTGCAGGAAGCACTGGGGCGCTACGGCAATTATAGTAAAGAAGATGGCTTTACTTATGAAAATGAAGATACACCGGCTCAGGATAAAACCATACTGCTAAAGGCTTTGGAAGCAGCTATTTTGGATCTTGAAGCATACTTACGAGATCGTCATGTTCATCTTGATGATATCATCAGCGCCCGAACCGATGATTTTGAAAAACTGAAGCTTCTGGATGAAGCCAGTGAAATCCTACTGCTGCCGGCTAATAAAGATGAGTTTATCTCGTATGTAAGACAGATTAACCGCATATTTAAAGGGATCCTTCCCGATACAAGAGCAGATGAGTTTGTAAAACATCGTGTTGCGATTAACGTAATTTATCGACAGATGAAGATTAAAACCGGTGAAGATGTTGATGATGAAGATGTATTGCAGGTTATCCGTAATCAGGTAAATGAACTGCTTGATGAATCGATAGAAACGGTAGCAATTGAATCACATTTGCCGGAACCGGTTGATATATCACGTATTGATTTTGAAGCGTTGGCAAAGATGCTGGAACGCATAGAACAACCCAAAGCGTCCGATGCCGACAAACTGAAAAATCTGATTGCCCGTAAGCTGCCAAATATGTTAAAACGCAATAAATTGCGTCAAGAGCTGCAGGAGAAGTTTCAAGAACTTGTTGAACAATATAACCTGGGAGCATATACAGCGGAAGAGTTCTTTGAAAAGCTTAAGCAATTTATCCAAAATGAACTGGGTCCTGAAGAAAAGCGTGGTGCACGCGAAGGGCTGAGTGAAGAAGAACTTGCCATTTTTGACCTGCTTGCCTCAGAGGTTGAGCTTAGCGGGAAGGAACGCAAAGAAGTAAAACTGATAGCTAAAGCATTACTTGAAAAACTTAATGCAGCTTTAGTGATTGACTGGCGTAAAAAGCAGCGTGCCAAAGCGCAAGTAAAACGTGTTATTGAAAATGTTTTGGATGAGCTTCCACAAAGCTACAATGATGAGATATGGCCCCATTCAGTTGAAATGGTCTATCAGCATGTATTCGATGCATATGCCGGACAAGGTCATAGTGCCTATTCTTAATGCAAAGCATTTGTCTGAGCGACAAGCCTCCTATGCGCATCATAAGCCAGCCGCAGTACGCCGATGGCATAGTTAGAAGAGTTGTTATAGCGCATAATGGTTTTGGTATAGCCGCTCAGGTAGTTTAACTCTGGTTTGTCACAGGCATAACAGTTGTAGCGCTTGCCGCTTCGTTTGCTCATTTGGTAGGCAAAAGATGCATTTTTATGTTGAAAATCATAGTCATACCAGCGCTCCTCAATGCGATCCATATTTGGTATTTTGTCCCAGTCGATCATCTTGGTGAAACGGGTGCTCTCGTGTAAAAACCGGCTTGCCGAAACGATGGCGTCATTCATGTCAGAGAGATTGCCGACCTCTTTTTTATACCCTTCGATATAAATGAAATTTTGCGGCATAAACTGGGGAATCCCCACTGCTCCGGCATAA
>DAOWOG010000229.1 GCA_030642185.1 Helicobacteraceae bacterium
CATCTGGATAAAAAGGAGCTTGAGAACAAACTGCTTGAAATCGAAAAAAACATCCTTTATATGTCGCATACAATTGAAGACTTTATGACCTTTTTTCGTCCGGATAAGGAAAAAAGCCGTTTCAGCATCCACTCTGCCGTCAGCAAAGCGATGGAAATCATCTCACCCGTGATCAATAAACATCATATCGCTGTCTCCATTGAGGGGGATGATCCACTTTTCATCCAGGGCTATATGAACGAATACATCCAGGTTATTGTCGCCATCGTTTCCAATGCCAAAGATATTATGCTGCTGCGCGATATTGCTTCTCCAACTGTCACGATTCGTTTCTTCCATCAGCAAGAACAGGCTGTTCTTGAGATTTCCGATAACGGCGGCGGCATTGAACCTCAAAGTCTGGATAGAATATTTGAGCCCTATTTTACAACCAAGCATCAATCCATGGGGACCGGTCTCGGACTCTACATCGCCAAAATGATCATCGAGAAGAGTATGGACGGAGCGCTGCATGTCAGCAACACCGAGGACGGAGCCAAATTTACAATCGGAGTTATTCATGCGGAAAATCCATGATATCTCTATTTTAATCGCTGAGGATGAAAGTGAGCTGCTCGAGTATGCCGTAGAGTACCTGCAGCTCTTTTTTGAAACGGTATATCAGGCATCTGACGGCAAGACTGCCCTTCAGATTTATCAAAAAAGAAAACCGGATATCATCATCACCGATATCAATATGCCCCAACTCGACGGCTTATCACTGATCGAAGGGATCCGAAAACATGACACAAAAACAAAAATCATCGTTCTTTCTGCACACTCTGATCAGGAAAAACTGCTCCGTGCCATGAAGCTTCAACTCGTAGAATACATGATCAAACCGCTTCAAAGCGACAAACTCAAAGCGATGCTTTTCAAGCTGGTCGACGAAATCCATCACCTTGATCACTTGACTCGTCTGGATGAAGGCTATATTTTTGATACGCTTAACAGATCACTGACGCAGCAGAACAAGTCAATTTCTCTGACACCAAGAGAGATCAAACTGCTTGAACTGTTGTGCGAACATGCCAACCACAGCGTCAGCAATGAAGAGATTTTCCATACACTCTACGAAGATCAGCCGGATAAAGCGTTCAGTCCCAACGCCATCACCTCACTGATTAAACGTATCCGAACCAAACTGCCGAAAAATGCCATCTCAAACCACTACGGTTTAGGCTATGTGATTCATACGCAGAGGTGAAGGCTGAAGCCTGCTCTGCTATTTCAAGTACTCCCGCAGCCCCTCTTCTAGCTTTTCCTGCAAATAAGTGGGAGAGACGATAGTAACATGGGGTATCCAGTACCGCACCAGCTTTAAGATCTCCTCATCAAAGGCTACTTTGACAGAGACAAGCAGTCCGCCATCGTTTAGCTCTTTAACAATGGTCTGATTGGGCATGATCTTGCGCCGTTTAAAGTATTCGGATACTTCTGTGTCTATTTTCAGGATAACTTCGATCTGCTTATCGCTAAACCATGTGTTGTCCTCATCCTTAATAGTCTGTTCGATCTCCTGGTTAGATTCAAATTGTTCGTCACTCTTTTTGAGTTCCATAATCTTCTTGAATGAAAAGGTCTTTAATGTTCCGTCTTCAACACCAGCCAGATACCAAATACCTTTGATATTGAGTAGTTTGTAAGGCTCAACGCTCCGTAACTTGGCTTTGTAGGTGAAAGTGAGTCTGGTGTGATCGATGATCGCCGTTTCTGTCAGTTCAAACTCTTCTGTCTTATCACTCAAATCTTCGTAATTGTGACCTTTAACAAGATAGGCTTTAGAGATGGTGTCATCGAGAATATTTTTTAGGAAATCCTCCTGCAGTGATGGGTAGAGCTCTTTAATACCACTTAGCATGGCAAAATTCATGATATCATCAACATTGAACTTGCCCAGATAGTATGCTTCCAGATAGTAGAGGTTATGCTCACTCTTAATTGGAAGGTACGAGAGCCGTTCATTGAGGTCACGCTGCACTGTTCGTTTAGTGACATTAAACTCTTCTGCGAGATCTTCCACGCTAAATCGTTCTCCGGCATTGAGCTTGTTAAGGATCATTGCCAGTCGTGTAGCTATTTTGTCATGAGACTTCATCGTACTTCTTTGTCATTGGTTTTATGTTGTTCATTATACTTCAGCTTTATTTAGAAGGTTTATATTTACGCATATATAGCTGAACACCACTGCCAATTGCCACAATAAGCACAATGGCCAATGCACCATATATACCGGTAAAATACCCGATGATCGCCGCGATAACAGTGACGACAAGCGCGATGAAACCGCCCAACATAAAGCCGATGGCTACAATTGCTATGAGTGTTGTCAGAAGTGTATAAATCATTATGCTACCTCCTCTTTGGCATCTTCAAGTATATTTATCGCTGCGATTTGTGCAAGAATATTGGAAAAGACGCGCAAGTTGTCAATTCTGGGAATGTAGCCTATCAGTATCTCTTCTTTCTCATCGGCTTTATAGAAAAATGACATTCCGCCCTTATCGTAGTTTACCGAGTAGATCATTGAAAAAGGGATCACACTGAAATCATCATCTTGTGCAGTAAGAATACCAAGCTCTGTAATCAGAAATCCTTCATCCGCAGCACCAAAGATCGTAGCGTCATACAAGGCCACGACATCCTTTTCGGTCAGACCAAAAGCATAGGTTTTGAGAGCATTTTTCATTTTTTTTCTGAAGCTTTTTGGATCTGTTCCCTTTCTATTATAAATATAGTCTGAGCGATGAGCATCTATTTTTTGGAGTATCGGTTCATATTTTTTTTGATGGAATTCACTATTTAGCAGCTCTATATAAGTGTTGAGCACCATAAGCTCATCAGTAGTGGCATCTCCGTTAAACATGGAAAGTTTTTCCAGCAGGTCTGACAGTATATATTTCAGATCACTGTTTTTTACACTGACTACAAATACCAGGTATTGTGCTTGGATCTCTTTTAATGAGGTCTCCATCAACGTTCCCTCTTTCTCTTCGCTGCCGACAACCTGTGAAAAGATATAATCAATTTCATTCGCATTAAAGAGTACAGCAAGTCCAAAATACTCAATGATCGCCGTTTCAATCATCTCAAATTTCCCAACGATATCCTGGCCATTGGCCATAGCCATCAAAACAAGTACTCGAATACTCATCTCGATCTCACTAAATGTTGTGTCAGTTTTTTCAGATAATTTTTTCTCTATCTGCCCATGTTGTATTGTCTCAAAACTCATTTTTTACCTCCGATAATCTTCCAAACCGCTTTTAATGTGAAAGCTGATGTTTTACCGATAGATATACCCGTGACTTTGGTAATTGCCCATGCAGTTTTCATAGCCGCCGTCATACTTTTAGTTCCCAATGCCATAATTGACCTCCGTAAATTAGTTATAGAGGCAGTTTAGCAGGAGAGGTTGCGCGGTTGTGTCGTATTTTGGAAGAAGAGATATGAATTCAAAAAATAAAATCAAAACTTGACTTTACCATAAAATGTATATATAATCGTATATACTAAAAGGTTGTTCATGCGAAGAAGCGTCAGTTCAAGAGATATTATGAAGGTGCTTAAAACAGGTCGGCAGCCATATACAATACAAGCATGAAATATTTAAAGGAAGAGTAACGCTTCCCCATCCAAAAAAAGACATGAA
>DAOWOG010000374.1 GCA_030642185.1 Helicobacteraceae bacterium
AACTAACTCTAAAAGTAGGTGATACTTATCAGCTTTTAACATATATAGTAGAACAGGATGATCAACTTATTAGTATTAATCCAGAAAACGAAGAGCTGAATTATAGCAGTGACAATGAGAGTAAAGTTGATGTAAGTAATATCAATGATGAAGATAAAGGAACAGTATCAGCAAAAGGTGCTGGAACAGCGACTATTACTTCTACTTTTGAATATAATGGCGAAACTTATGAAGCCAATACAAGAGTGACAGTTGCCCCATAGTGGACAACTGTTCAGTAAACATGCCAATAAAATAAAAGCGGAGCAAAGCGTTAGTTTACTGCTGGAACTTTTTGAAATAGCCCCGGTTACAAAAGAAGTGCTTAAAGAGGCACTTCTCATACAGTACAGTGATTTTGAAGATGCTCTTCTTTGTACATCAGGTAAATTAGCAGGAGTAGACGCCATCGTAACGCGTAACGAAAAAGATTTCAAAAAAGCGCAGTTAGACATCTATTCTCCAACTGCTTTTCTACTTTAGGCACTATTTCATCTAAAGCAGATGTTACTGTTGTCAAGGCTGTATAGTTTTTCGAGAGGCTTACAACGTTATTAAGACAAATATCATGATTACATTGCAGAAGGATAAATAAAGGGCACGGGACCCTAAATTAATTAATTCATGATAATATTTCGCATTCTATTAGAATAGAAGGATAGTCGTATGCGTTTGGTTTTTCTTTTCTCCTCGTTGATCCTGTTTTCCCTGTTGTCGTCACTGTATGCACAAACCGGGAAGGATATTGTAACCGGTGCATTTGTTAAGCATAGTCAGGCGCAGGATCGCAATGAAAAACTTCAGATGCTCTTTCTTTTTGAACCGGAAGTGTCCCGTTTGCAGCGGGAGAAACGTTTTAGCTACGATATCCGCCGTTCCGGTAAATATTACCTTTCTGTACTCAGCCGTTTTGAAGAAGAAGATGAACTTTCAAGTGTATTTGAGAGCATCCGGAAAATCTATCCTGATGCATACCTAAAAAACAGTACCATCATTGCAAAACCGGTTGAAAGCGAACAGACCAAATCCGAACTGAAACTTGAAAAATCAGCCTTGAAACCGCTTCAATCCATACAAATATCGACTGGCCGGGAAGATGATGTGATGGTGATTGCTGAAACAGCAGAGACAGAAAAAATTGCACTGGTCAATGAAGATGAAGTGGATATCGTTGCTTCGTCTGAACCGGATATATCTGTACAATCCGATTCATCTGTTTTAATCTACGCTTTGATCGTCATTGCCTTTCTTATCATTATCGGACTGCTGATGATGAGAAGAGGTACAAAAACCAGGCCAAGTCTATTGGATACGCTGAAATCCATTGAGATCGAGCCTGGCACAACCGTAGCGGGTAAAGCAGAACAGATAGAAGAAGAAACGGCGCCGAAGGTTTACCCGGTATCTGCAGCGCAACCGGAACCGATCGAAGCAGTAGAAATTGAAACGATACCGGAAGAGGCGGGGAAAACAGTGCCGATATCAGAGATGGTTGAGGTTAAAACTGTACCGGAGTCAGTGCCGGGTCCACGAAAAAAACGTTTACTTAAACCGCACGAAGGGATCATCACCAAAGAGAGCCTTGCAGATTTTTCCGGTAATCGGATACTGGTTGCAGAAGATAATGTGATCAATCAAAAAGTCATTATAAAGCTCCTCGAAGGCAGTGGTCTGGAGGTTGCCATCGCCAATAACGGTCAGGAAGCACTTGATATGCTCTCAGATGACCCTGATTTCAATATGGTCCTTATGGATGCGCATATGCCGATCAAAGACGGCTTTGAAGCAACGAGAGAGATCCGGCAAAACATTCTTTATGAACCGATCGTTGTTGTCGCACTCAGCGGGGATGTAAGCAGTGATGATATTCGAAAAATGAGAGAGGCCGGAATGCAAGAGCAGCTGGCCAAACCGTTACGTGTCGAAGCACTCTATAACGTAATGTATCAGTATCTTGATCTTGCAGAGAGTGAGCATACAGAACATGTAAATGAGAGGGAAGAAAGAGCGGTGCTTGACTCAGCTGAAGGAATTGACATCTGCGGCGGTGACAGAGTGATGTATGAGGAGATTTTGGATGATTTTATCCACGCCTATCGCATGTCAGGTCAAATGGTAGATGCCTATCTTCAAACCAATGACGCATTTAAACTTGTTTCACTGATGTTAGACATGAAAGGTGTTGGAGGCAATATCGGTGCCATGGCACTTTCAGACAGTGCCGAAGCACTTAGAAAAGCGGTTATGGCTAATGAAACAGGCCGGTATGCAGTGCTTCAAAAAGACTTCAAAGTGAAACTCACACAGCTTTTCGAGGCCATCAGGGTATTTAAAAGCAGCAGCAATGGAAGATAAAAGTACAGATGACGCATACATGGAGAAAGCGGAGAGACAGCCATGATGGCAGTTTTGCAGCGGGTCAGTGCTTCATCGGTATCAGTTGATGAAAAAGTGGTCGCTTCGATCGGCAAAGGACTGAATGTTCTGCTTGGCATCATGAAAGACGAC
>DAOWOG010000160.1 GCA_030642185.1 Helicobacteraceae bacterium
GTAAGTACCTGTGCAACCTGTGACGGTTTTTTCTACAAAGGCAAAGAAGTGGCGGTGATCGGGGGCGGTGATACGGCACTCGAAGAGGCACTCTATCTGGCGAAAATCTGTTCTAAAGTCTATTTGATACACCGTCGTGATGCTTTTCGTTCAGCACCAAATACGATTGAACGCTTGAAAAGTACGGAAAATATCGAATTGGTGCTTAATGCTGTTCCGGATGAAGTGTACGGTGATGCAATGGGTGTCAGCGGTCTGCGTGTAAAATTCCAGGATGAGACTACCCGTGAACTTCCGGTTCCCGGTGTCTTTGTTTTTGTCGGCAACGATGTTAACAATCAGGTTCTGATGCAGGAAGACGGAAAATTTTTGTGTGATGTAAACGACTGGGGAGAGGTAGTTGTTGATATCAGTATGCGTACATCGGTACCGGGCCTTTATGCGACCGGAGATATGCGTGTTGCTGCACCGAAACAGGTGGTCAGTGCGGCCGGAGACGGTTCTGTCGCCGCACTTCAGGTCATCAGTTTTGTTGACGAAAAACTAAACGGATAAGTGAGTAGCGTTATGATAAAAGCCGGTGTATTTGGGGCAAGCGGACGTGTCGGACGCCTGTTGCTGGAAGATCTGAAATCTGAAGAGGGTATTGAACTCTCAATTGTCTATGTCCGCAGCGAACTGAACTTTCCGCTCGATGAAGGGGTGACGGTTACGAATGACCTGACAACGTTTCTTCAAGAGTGTGATATCGTGATAGACTTTTCGCTTCCCGAAGCGGCTCAGGCACTGTTTGAAGCAGCACTTATTACACCGAAGCCGATTGTCAGCGGGACAACGGGATTGAGTGTTCACCAGCTTAACCTGCTGAAAGTTGCCAGTGAAAAGATGCCGATCCTCTATGCGACCAATATGTCACTGGGTGTGGCGCTGTTAAATAAACTGGTCAATACAGCTTCCAAGACACTGGAAGGTTTTGATATTGAGATCGTAGAACAGCATCATCGTCATAAAAAAGATGCACCCAGCGGTACAGCGTTAACACTGGCCGAATCAGCAGCTGCGGGACGCGGACTTGATCTTGACAGAGTGCGTGTCAGCGGACGCAATGGAAACATCGGCGAGCGCAGTGCAGACGAGATTGCCGTTATGGCACTTCGCGGCGGTGATATTGTCGGACGTCATACGGTAGGTTTTTACAATGACGGAGAGTTCGTTGAGCTCAATCATACAGCGACCAGTCGAAATACCTTCTCAAAAGGGGCTATACGCGCGGCGAAATGGCTAACAGAAAAAGAGGCGGGACTGTACAGTATCGCTGATTGTCTAGAATTATCGTAAGGAAGAGACCGGATGCGCGAAAATATCAATGAAAAATGTGCGGTTGTCGGTATTTTTAACCACGCTGAAGCTTCCAAATCGGCTTACTTCTCACTTCATTCGCTTCAACACCGCGGCCAGGAAGCTGCCGGTATCAGTTCAGGTGACGGGAAGCGTCTGCACACCATTAAAGACCGTGGTCTCGTTATGCAGGTCTTTAATGAACAGAACCTGGAAACTCTGCAGGGTCATATGGCGATTGGTCATACCCGTTACTCTACGGCAGGTAATGACTCAATCCTCGATGCACAGCCGGTGCATGCCAATTATGATCTTGGTCAGCTCTCTATCGTCCATAACGGTAACCTGACCAATGCGCAGGAAGTTCGTGATGCGTTGATTGAAGAGGGTGCGATTTTTCAAAGCAATATGGATACGGAAAATCTGATTCATCTGATTGCACGAAGCAAACAGGGCAAACTCAAAGATCGTATTATCGATGCCGTGAAAAAGATTGAAGGGGCCTATTCCCTTGTCTTTTTGAGTCGAACCAAAATGTTTGCCGTTCGTGACCGGTTCGGATTCAGACCACTCAGTCTTGGACGTGTAGGAGATGGATATGTTGTTGCATCGGAGACCTGTGCGTTTGATCTGATCGGTGCGAAATATATCCGTGAAGTTGAACCGGGCGAAATGTTGATATTTGAAAAAGACAAAGCGCCGCAGTCCATTAAAATTTTTGAGCCGACACCAAAACACTGCATCTTTGAATATGTCTATTTTGCACGTCCGGACTCAGAAGTCTTTGGTCAAAATGTTTATGCCAAACGTAAAAATATGGGAATGGAGCTGGCAAAAGAGCAGCCTGTTGAGGCTGATATGATTATCCCGGTCCCTGACGGCGGTGTTCCGGCAGCGATCGGTTATGCACAGGAAAGCGGTATTGCGTATGAGATGGGAATTATGCGTAACCATTACATCGGGCGTACTTTTATCGAGCCGACCCAGGAGATGCGTGATCTGAAAGTCAAGATGAAGCTCTCTCCGATTACCGAACTGATTAAAGGCAAGCGTCTGATTGTGATTGATGACTCTATTGTCCGGGGAACGACGAGCCGCCGTATTGTGCGCATGCTTAAAGAAGCAGGTGCCGCAGAAGTACACATGCGTATCTCCAGCCCTCCGACGACGGATCCATGCTTTTACGGAGTGGACACACCGAACAGAGACAAACTAATTGCAGCAAATATGAGTGTAGAAGATATGTGCAAATATATTGAGGCGGATTCACTGGCCTTTTTAAGCCATGAAGCGCTGATGCACAGTGTAGATGCCAAAGGCACTGAGTATTGTACGGCCTGTTTTACCGGCGACTATATCGTTTAAAGCGGTCCTTCATTGCAAACAAAACAGATTTATACCTTTGGAAGTTATCTCCATAACAAGTTTGGAGAACGTGTCTATAAAGTGCCCGTTTCCATCTCCGGATTTACCTGCCCCAACATAGATGGAACCGTTGCGCGCGGCGGATGTACCTTTTGCGAAAATGACTCCTTCAGTCCGAGCATGGATAAAGTTCAGCCGCTTAAAGGCTTTCATCTCAATCTTGACTCTACGGAAAATCCGTACCTTGATAAACAGCTCCAACAGTTGAAAATCCAGTTTGATGCGCTTTCAAAACGTCTGCAGCGTGATTACGGTGCAACGAAATTTCTGGTCTATTTTCAGTCTTTTACCAATACCTATGCCCCGTATGAGACGCTTAAAACGCTTTATGAACGTGCCCTCTCTTATGACAATGTAGTTGGCTTGAGTATCGGAACCCGTTCAGACAGTGTGACAGACGAAACACTTTCCCTGCTCGAAGAGCTTTCCAAAGAGAAAGAAATCTGGATTGAGTTCGGGATCCAGTCCGTATATGATGAAACGCTTGAGCGAATCAACCGCGGGCATGACAGTGCCAATATCAAAACATGGATTGTCAAGTCAAAAGCACACGGGCTCAATGTCTGCGGCCATCTGATCTTCGGTCTGCCGGGTGAAACGAAGGAGATGATGCTGCATACTGCCAAAGAGGCTTACAGCTGGGAGATTGACGCCGTGAAGTATCATCCGCTTTATGTCGTCAAACGCACGGCATTGGCAAATGAATATGCCCGCGGAGAATTCAGACCGATCAGTGAAGAAGATTATATTGACGTATTGGTTCAGGCGATCCGGATGAAACCGGAAAATGTGAATGTTCAGCGCATTACCGCCGGAATCGACGATGATTCCCTGATCGCACCTGATTGGTGCCGAGACAAAAATGCACAGGTACGCCATATCAATGCGGCTTTAAAGCAGGTTGGTTTGAAGTACTAATGCTTTGAAAAATTTATTGCTTGTCCAATTGTGGTAATAGCCATGGATTAGCGATTAATATCTGAATCAGAATGTTTAACCCGGATTATGTAAGTGTAATATTGGCAGTTAGAGTATCTCTATCTTAACATCACTGAGAGCACTGATTTTTTTGAAGTCACTATCGTAAGTGATCAATTTTTTGCATTTTGCTGTTTGGGCCAAATGCAGATGAATGATATCATTAATGTTTTTACATTGATTTTTGGCACAGCAACTTCTGATGGCATGCCTAAGTGTTACGTGATCGTACTCCAGAGTAACAAAATCAAAGTAAAAATCACTATCCTTTTTTATGATCTTACTGTCAATTTTAAGTTTTGCCATTGTAAAAACAAACTCTTGTAAAACGAGTGTAGACAGTATAAGCTGATCTGAATTTATAAGCTCTTCAAGCAGGTCTAAAGACCTCTCTTTTTTCTTAATATCCTGCTCTACACTTGCATAGATAAGAACATTTGTATCAAGATAAACCACTGTTCATCTCATTCATGATGTCATCAATATTTACGGTTTTATCTACACCTATATGGCGATTTCTAAGCTTGTTCAGGTATTGAGTATCTCGTTTTTTTGGTAATTTGACATCAAAAGGCATCCCTTTTTCCAGTCTCACTTTATTTAAGAAAATATTGATAGCATCTGACACTGTCAGGTTATACTCTTTGAAAATATCTTTGACTTCCTCCCATGCCAAAGGATCCACTTTTATAGATGTCTGTTTCCTTGCGGTCATCAGTTTTTCCTATAGTTAATTTCTAATATTGTACTTCATATGAAGTACAATGTCAATGTGATTGTGCTGAATTTACTGTTTCCGTCTGCTTGTTCAAAGTCATCAGGATGAGAAAAAATATTTTTTAGTGATCAGTTTACTGTAAATTTATGTAAAACATTTATACTTTCGTTCATGATTGCTTTGTAAAAAGCTGATGATGTACAGGAAGGAGCGTTGATGAATACAAAAATTGAAGCTATTAAGCAGGAAGTAAAAAAAGTGATGGTAGGCCAGGATGAGTTGATTGATTCGATGTTGATCGGA
>DAOWOG010000059.1 GCA_030642185.1 Helicobacteraceae bacterium
CTTAAAGGGGATATGCACTTTATCGGTCCGAGGGCAGAGTGGGATATCCTGGTCAAAGAGTATGAAAAGGAGATCCCTTTTTATCAAAAACGCCATCTTGTCCGTCCGGGAATTACCGGCAATGCTCAGGTGAATTATCCCTACGGACAAAATCTCGAAGATACACGACAAAAGCTGATGTATGACTTTTTCTATATCAAACGCTGGAGTTTCTACAGTGATCTGGTAATCATCTATAAAACAATTTTTACAGTACTTGGAAAAAAAGGGCTTTAACAGAATCGCTTATAAAAATATTATTGGTAATTGTATTCAGGGTTGAAGCCCTGAATATCGAAGATTAGAGTGCTGCTTTGGCAGAAGCGACAACAGCACTGAATGCTGCTGCATCGTTCATTGCCATATCAGCCAGAATTTTACGGTCAAGCTCGATGCCAGCTTTGTTCAAACCGTTAATGAAACGTGAGTAACTGATGTCATTCAGACGACATGCTGCATTGATACGGATAATCCACAATCTGCGGAACTCACGTTTTTTCTGTTTGCGATCGCGGAATGCATATACAAGACTGCGTTCTATTTGTTCTTTCGCTTTACGATAATGTTTACGGCGACCCTGATAGAAACCTTTTGCTAGTTTCAGAATCTTCTTATGACGGCGGCGTCTTACAACACCTGTTTTTACTCTTGGCATATCTTTCCTTTTCTTGACCATGTCGCTTTAATGCGCTTAGGTGCCGCTTAGCGGACTTGCCCAGTTTTACTGGAGAGTTAAATCAAACAGTTACTGACTAGTTGATCATCGCTTTGATGTTTTTTGCATCAACGGCAGCAACAGTTTTTGGACTGTTTTGATTACGGCGTGTTTTGGCATCCTGTTTTGTCAGAATGTGGCTGCGGAATGCAGTTCCGCGTTTAATAGAACCGTTTTTCTTTACTTTAAAACGCTTAACAGCGCCTTTTACAGATTTCATCTTAGGCATCGTAGACTCCTCTTTAAATTTTATTTTATATCAGACTACAAAATAAGTCCGAAATTATAGCGTAAAAGAGTAGAAAAGAGAAATAATCGTATGTATAGAAGAAGCGCAAAGGAGTGCGCTTTGAAGAGAGGTTTTACTTTTTCTTATCGTCTTTGATCGGCAGAACCATCATATTGTAATAACGGCCTTCGAATTTGGGGCGCTGTTCCATGACACCGATATCTTCGACCATCGGCCAGACGCGTAGTAACACGTCCCTTCCCGCTTCCGGATGTGCCATTTCACGACCGCGCAAAAATACACGAAATTTTACATGTTTGCCGGCAGCCAAAAATTCACGGGCATGCTTGACCTTGTAGCTGATATCATTGTCAGCGATCTTGACGGAGAGCTTTATCTCTTTAATATCGATCTTGGTTTGATTTTTACGCTGCTCTTTCTTCTTCTTTTCTTCCTGGTACTTGAACTTGCCATAATCCATAATTTTTGCAACCGGCGGTTTAGCCGTTGGTGCGATCAAAACAAGATCGAGCCCCATTTCATTGGCTTTATCCATCGCTTCGTCGGTCGAAATGATGCCCAATGGCTCTCCGCCGTCAACATTACAGCGCACTTCAGGGACACGAATGTCGTCGTTCATTATGGTATTGTCTTTCTTTCTGTTCAAAAATGTACCTCATTAATTTTTGTTTGAATCAAAGCGATAAATTCACTCTCACTCAAGTTGTATTGTTCACGGCTTCGTCGGTCGCGAACCGCAATGCTTCTGTGCTCAACCTCTTCATCGCCCAAAACGATGATCATCGGAACACGCCCTTTTTCTGCCGTACGGATACGTTTGTTGAGACTTTCATTTTTATTGAAAATCTCTGTATCCGCACCAAAATCCATCAGTTTATCAGCTATTTCTTTCGCATATGCATTATGTGTTTCGGCGATCGGAACGATCGCAACCTGCGTCGGCGCGATAAACATCGGGAATTCACCCGCATAATGTTCCGTCAATATACCAATAAATCGCTCAAACGAACCTAAAATAGCCCGGTGAATCATTACAGGCTGGATTTTGTCGTTACTGTCGCCGCTATATTCAAGTTCAAAGCGTTCCGGAAGATTAAAGTCCAACTGAATCGTTCCGCATTGCCATTCACGGCCAATCGCATCGGCGATCTTGATATCGATCTTCGGACCGTAAAATGCTCCGCCGCCTTCATCGATGGTATAAGGCAGGCTGTTTTTATCCATTGCTTTTTTCAATGCATCGGTTGCGATATCCCAGACTTTATCATCACCCACCGCTTTTTCCGGTTTGGTCGAGATCATCATCTTATAGTCAAACTCAAATGTTTTCATGATCTTGTCTGCAAAATCAACCACTTCGACGATCTGCTCTTCGATCTGATCCGGAGTACAGAAGATATGCGCATCATCTTGTGTAAATTCACGCACCCGGAACAAACCGTGAAGTGCTCCTGTCATCTCATGACGGTGCACCACCCCGTATTCAAAATATTTGAGCGGAAGATCACGGTAAGAACGCAGATCATGTTCATATACTTTTATATGCCCGACACAGTTCATCGGTTTGACCCCAAATTCTATCTCGTCAATCTCGGTAAAGTACATGTTTTCACCGTAATTTTGATAATGGCCTGATCTCCTCCAGAGATCTGATCGGAGCATCTCCGGCCCGCGAACCGGCTCATAACCGCGTTTACGGTGTGCCCTGAAGAGCAGATCTTCCAGACGTGAACGCATGCGCGCACCGTTAGGAAGCCAGATCGGGAAACCGGCACCGACCTCTTCACGAAAAGTGAACAGTTTCATCTCGTTACCAATCTTGCGGTGATCGCGTTTTTCGGCTTCGGCGAGCATCACCATGTGTGCCTTCAAAGACTCTTTGTCAGCAAAAGCAATTCCGTAGATGCGTGTCAGCATCTCATTTTTAGAATCTCCGCCGCGATAAGCCCCCGCAATTTTTGTTAGTTTAAAAAAACGGATATGACGAACATTCGGCAGGTGAGGACCACGGCACAGGTCTTCAAAATCACCCTGCTTGTAGATAGAGACTTTTGTATCCGGGATACGGTTCAAAACATCAAGTTTAAGTTCATCATTTCCAAACTTTAACTTTGCCTCTTCCATGCTGATCTCATAACGCTCAATCTCAAACTTTTTCTTTGCCAGATTGATCATCTGTTTCTCTATTTTTTTAAGATCACCCGAACCGATCTCTTCATCAACTTTAAAGTCGTAATAAAAACCCTCTTTGACAACAGGGCCAACAAAGAATTTTGCATTGGTATAAAGTGATTTAATGGCTTGCGCCATGAGGTGTGCTGTTGAATGACGTAAAACTTCCAGAGAATCACTGGAGTTGTTAAGCTCAATCGGCTCACCCTCAATTCCCAGCACATCAGCAGTCTGTAAATCGATAATTTCATCATTGTGTTTAATGGCAATTGCGTCCATGATTTGTAATATCCTAAATGTTAAGTGTCAAAAATTAGGTGAATTTTAGCTAAATTTTTCTATTGAAGAGTTGAATACAATACGGTCACCTTTCAAATACAATCTGCTACAATCTATTACTAAATGTTTAGCAGGTGAACTTATGAAAATTTTTACATTTAAAAGACTTTTGGCAGGGCTGTTCCTTCTTTACACATTGATCGGGTTTTTTCTTCTTCCTTTGTTGATTACATCCAAAGTTCCTCCAATCATCGAAGATGCTACCGGAGCACATTTTAAAATAGAAGCTGCCTCTTTCAACCCTTTTATCTTTGAATTGAAACTGAATGGATTGACCTTTAATGATCCGGATAATCAAAAATTTGCAGCCCTGAAACAGATCAAAGTAAACATTGACCCCTCTGCTCTTTTTCTGGGCAGAATCAAAATTAACGAAATTGAGCTGATACAGCCTGATCTGAATGTCATCCAAATAGAGCCGGGAATATTTAATTTCAACTGGTTACTTGTCTCTTCAGAACAGAAAGAAGTTCAGTCAGGCAATGAACAGAGTGCCGGGCTTGCAGATCTGCCCCGCATTGTTGTTGATGATATATCCATTATCGATGGCGAAATAACGTATCATGACTTGACACATTCCACTCCTTTTAACATCGCGGTAGGGCCGATCGGATTTTCGCTTAAAGACCTGGATACAAGAGATATCAATAACAGAGATGATAAGGTCCGGCTGTATCTTAAACTTTATGACGGTGGTTTTTTGGATATAAAAAGTGAATTTCTTTCCCTTGAGCCTCTAGCCGTACAGGGCAGTGTCGATTTTGAAGCAGGCAAACTCTATACGCCATGGCAATATCTGCAGGACGATATAAAGCTGGAAGTTGCTGACGGTCAGTTACACCTGCATCTAAACTATCTGTTTGACACAGCAGATATAAATGCCACTCGGATCGACAATATCCGGTTTGCACTTGAAAAACTGCGTATCAAACCAAAGGCAGAAAATGACGACCTGCTTCGTGTCGGTTCATTGACCCTTAATGACGGTGTCATTGAACCGTTTAAAAACACTATTGCACTGAAGGATATTCGTTTGGACAATGTTATGATCTATGCCAAACGTGAAAAAACCGGTTCAATCGACTGGCTGCGACACCTGGCAGCTGCAGATGATAAAAACACGACTGCAGTTGATGAAAAGACAAGTCAGGAAAAAACGCTCCCTTGGCTGGTAACACTGGAGAGTTTCAAAGCTAAAAAAATCCGTGCACAGGTTACTGATGAAGCGATTAAACCGCAAACAACTTTTGTACTCAATGACTTTAACCTTTCTGTTACAGATATCACTTCACAGCCATCTTCACCGCTGCACTATCAACTTGGCATGACAATCAATGAAAAGATGCTCTGCGGCAGTGACGGCTTCGTAGCACATACACCGCTTGACACCAATGGGTCTATGAACTGTCAAGATTTCGATCTCACCTGGGTCAACCCTTATATAGACGAGGCTGCAAATGCAGCACTTGAACATTTTGATCTTCATCTTAAAAGTGCAAAAGCAGACATCGGTCTTGATTATCACGTACATGAGGCCAATGAAACAATTGCAGCATCTGTTACAGCAGGCAACTTACAGATAAAGGATGTTTTACTCTATCAAAAAAGTAAAAAACAGAAACTTTTTGCTCTGAATTCAATTAATGTTGATCATATTGAAGCAGATACCGTGAAGCAGACTGTTTCTATCAAGACCTTCAACATCAACAGGCCATTGATCAACATCAAACGTGACCGGCATAATCAGATTGACTGGGCACAGGTCATTAAACCAAAAAGCGACCGGAGCGCTGCAAAAAAACCGGTTTCCAAACAAAAAAAGAACGATGAAGAACCATGGAATCTTGCACTGCATCAATTCAAGATAGAGGACGCTAAAGTCACATTTATGGATGAGGCTATAGCGACACCGACAACAACGAAGATCGATCGTATCCGTATTCAAGCCAAAGATATCAGCTCCAAAGCCAAAAGTGTCCTGACCTACAATGCTTCCCTGCGAATCAATAAAAAAGGACATTTTAAGACCTCAGGAAATTTGAGACACACACCGCTTAGAAATCGCAGTAAACTAAGCCTCTCAAATTTTGATCTTAAAGATTACAATGCCTATCTTGCCGACAGCACCTTTTTGAAGATCAATCGCGGAACACTTGGTCTGAAAAGCAGCCTCTTCTATGCAGATACAGCACCTTCTCCTTCCATTAAAGCAAAAGGGTATCTCAATATCCAGGACTTTTTACTGCACGATACCCATGACGATAGTCTGCTTGCGGCATGGAAAGAGCTGCGTATAAAACCTTTTCTTTTTAAAGGTACGCCCAACAGTCTTCTTATCGACGATGTTCTGCTTGACTCGTTCTATGTCAATGCCATTGTTGATCAAAATCAGAGTTTCAATTTTGCACAGCTGGTAAAAGAAAATAATGCCTCTGAACAGATCGTTTCTACCGAACAAAATCAGAGTGAAACAGACCCGTTTGTTTTGCGCATCGTCAAGTTCAGCATTAAGAACAGTAATGCAAATTTTGCCGACTTTTCGCTTCCATTGCAGTTTCAAACCTCCATCCATGATATTAACGGAACCGTCTACGGTGTCTCCAATCAACCGGAACAGACCAGTTATGTCAATGTCAACGGTGCCGTGGATCAGTATGGTGCAGCCAAAATCGAAGGCAGTCTTAATTCTGCTGATCCTAAAAGCTACACTAATATCGGGTTGGCTTTTCGCAACATCGACCTTAACTCTGTCAGCCCTTATTCAGGCAAATTTATCGGGCGGAAAATAGATAGCGGGAAACTCTTTTTGACACTGGACTATGATCTGCTTAATTCCCAAATGCAAGGTGACAACAGCCTGATTATCAAAAAACTTTCCCTGGGTGAAGCTGTAGAGAGTAATGACTCGACCTCACTCCCGCTCGATCTGGCCATTGCCCTGCTTGAAGACAGTGATGGTGTTATCGATATTGATATGCCGGTTGAAGGCGATGTTGACAATCCGGATTTCAAGTGGGGAAGCGTTGCGTGGGGTGCCTTTGCCAATCTGATCACCAAGGCCGTTTCTGCACCGTTTTCTCTACTCGGTTCTCTACTTGGCATCGACGGCGAGGAGTTGGAATATGTTGACTTTGAACCGGGCAAATCGATTATTCTGCCGCCGGAGAGAGAGAAACTTGATCTTCTCAGCAAGGCCTTGAAAAAACGTCCGAAACTTGCCCTTGGCATCGTCGGAACCTATGATGACAAGCTTGACAACTATGCAATCAGAGAACAAAAACTGCTTGCACTGATCGTGAAACGAACTGAAAAGAAAAATACTGACTCCGACAAAACAATGTCAGTGGATACACTCGAAAAGTTGCATGAGGAGTTTTTACCGGAAGCCTCTCTTAAGGCAATCAAAAAGCGAATGAAAAAAGAACACGAAAAATCCGGGAACTTTTTAATTGAGTACCAAAGAGTCCTGGCGCATGATCTGATCGAAAAGCAGAC
>DAOWOG010000219.1 GCA_030642185.1 Helicobacteraceae bacterium
ACCTTCTAAAAGAAAAGTAACGAGTATTCATATCATAGAAGAGTTAACAAAGTTGTGACCAAACCGTGCCCAAATATATTTAATTATTGCTACTGTTAAAATTGGAAAAGGCCGAATAAGCCTTCCTTAAGCAATTGTAACTCTATTCAAGTCCAGCCGGCGGTACCACCTATATATCTCTATACTACAACATTCTCCTCTTGTTCTTCCAACTCTTTTTTCTCATGCATTTCTATAAATTTTTTAAAATACTCCAATTTTGAAGTATATAAAGCATTTTCTACCAAAACATCGATTCCGGCATCGATCATATCGTGGCAGGCCTCTTCAAGATCATCAGTTTCATCTTCTTCTTCCATTTCATCAAATTCAACGGCATCATAAAGCGCTTCTTTCCAGTGTTCTTTATCGTATTCGTACATTTCAATCCTTTATCAATTAACCTTGCATAACTTGATCTGTGATGCTGTAATTATATTTCCGCTAAGTTCAAATGTATCTATACAACTTTCTGATCTTGGATATTTATAAACAAGATAGCTTTTATCGTCAATCATAATGCTTTTTCCATCCTTGCGGACACCCCATTCGGCACCATTGGATGTCGTTCCGTTACTGTCGAGCGTTACCGTTTCTGTTATTTGATCGCTGATAACCTGCCAGTCACCTACAACGATGTAATCACCATGTGTATAATTTCCAAACGTAACGTCTTGGCCAAAATAGTAGCCGGCATCATTTTTGTGGCTGAGATCAACACTGCCTTCATTACACATCTTGATACTTTCATCTATCAGCTCATTACTGACCTCAAAACAACTTACATCATTAAAACGTCCTACGTACTTATAGGTTCCTTCTTCGCTGATTGTGATGGCATCACCCTTTGAACTGACACCCCATGTCAAGACAGTTATTCCGGTAGCATCATACTTGTATACTATCCCATCATCCAAAAATTCATACCCGTATTTATACACATCAAAATAACGGCTTTGGGTACTGACAGGAAGCGTGGACATCGCATAGATACTCCATCCTCCATTTATTATTGTCAGTGCACCGACTCCAAAGGTTTTCGTAGGACCGTAGCAGCCATAAGCATTCTCAACATTATCAGCACAGTTTGTAGCTATGGGTTGAAGATCTTCATTTATTTTATCATCATTATTAACGTCTTGATCTTTAGTAAGACCGCATCCGTTCATCAAAAACAGTGTTAAAAAAATAAGTCCCAGTGATTTCAGCATATATTCACCTTTTCATAATTTATTAATTATTATATTGGAAAAAGATTAACCGCGGTCTGCTCTACAAACCGTTAAGGTGTTCAAGAAATCTTTCCGGAGTCTGGTAGCCGATAACATCGGCGCCTTTTATCTGTTCGCCATTTTCATTGTAAAAAATGATTCCCGGAGGACCGAAAAGTCCAAACTTCTTTGTAAGTGCTTTCTCTTCTTCCGTATTGGCCGTGACATCTGCCTGAACAAGCACAAACGCATCCATTTTGGCTTTGACCGCAGGATCTGCAAAGGTGATATGTTCCATCTCTTTGCAAGAAGTACACCAATCCGCATAGAAATCAAGCATCACCTTTTTACCTTTTGACTCGGCAATAATGGTATCGAGTTCAGCGATCGAGTGAATCACCTTAAAATTGGTTCCTTTGACAGCTTCACGTTCTTGAACCTGAAGCGTGCCGGATCCTGCACCCAGTTTCTCAAATGGCTTAAACATATTTTCTGCACCGCTGAGTCCGCCGATAAACAGTGACGTACCATAGATAAAGAGTACAATAGCAAGCGCTTTCTGCGTAGCCTGTCCGCAGCGTACACACCCCTCTTTTAATGCTTCAAAGGCCCCCATGTTGACAGCGGTTAAGATCAGCAGCAGCGACCAGAGAATCATCGTCATTGGTGCTGAAATCACATGACTCAACATCCAGATGGCAACTCCGAGCATCAAAATACCGAAAATAAATTTGATCATATCCATCCAGGCTCCCGGTCGAGGCATGAATTTTCCGGCAGATGTTCCGATCGCCAGAAGCGGTATGCCCATACCGATACTGAGTGTAAAAAGTGCCATACCGCCGAGCAGCGCATCACCTGTCTGGCCGATATAGACCAGAGCCCCCGCCAAAGGAGCAGCGATACACGGTCCAACGATCAATGCCGAAAGAAATCCCATAATAGCGACCCCGACATAACCTGACCTGGATTCACCTGCTTTTGTTACTTTCGACTGAATGAAATTAGGTACCTGCAACTCATACACATCGAACATTGAAAGCGATAATCCTACAAAGATCAATGAAAAAAGAATAATAACCCATGGTGTCTGGAAGGCGGCCTGCAAGTTGGCACCAAACATCCCGGCAAGTACACCGGCCATCGTATAGGCAACCGACATAGCAAGCACATAAGTCAATGACAGCAGGAAGGCTTTTTTGGTAGTCAGTCCCGCACCTTGCGAGACGATTACCGAAGAGAGTATCGGGATCATCGGAAAGACACACGGTGTCAAAGAGAGCAGCAGACCAAAGCCCAAAAATGAAAGCAGGATAATGGCAATGTTACCCCCTTTAATGATCTCGGCAATCTGATCTGTTTCAGACACTCTCTCTTCTGTGGCAACCGCAGGTTCTTCCGCTGCTGCCGTTTCAACAGCCGTTATACCGCCCGACGCTGACGGCAGTTTGCCCGTATCGATGCTAAACGTAAACTTTTCAGTCATCGGTTCATAACAGAGTCCCTGCTCAGAACAACCTTGAAATGAAACTTCCAGTACAATCTCTTTGGTTCCATCGATCTCTTTTTCTTTAGCCAGATCGATCGTTGCATGAAAATCCTCCAAAAAGACTTTCTCTTCATGATTGACTACCGCTTCATTCATCTCAACTTTTTGAAAAACAATAGCATCTTCAGACAGCGGATCAACAATTTTCAGACTCTCTTCATAGACATAGATATCTTCGCCAAGTTCGATCGTAACGTCAATCTGTGAATCACCCCGAAGTTCAGCTTTCGCTTTGAACGCATCATCAGGTGATAAAAATACACTTTGCCATCCACCACTGTAGAGTGTTGCCATCAATAAAAAAAGTACTGCTGCATAACGCATCTGGAGTCCTCAGTAATTATTTTGAAAAGATTGTAGCCTAATATTGTGTAATTATAATGTAAGAAAACATATAAGTAGCATCAATAAGTCTTTTACAATCTTTATGCATCCGGTTACATAATAAATCTACGTTCTTAAGGACATCCTTAAACAATTTGACCTATTCTTCTAAAATCTCAAGATAAAGAATCCATCATGTCAAACCGTTTAGCCCAGGAAGATTCACCCTACCTTCAACAGCACAAAGACAATCCGGTTGACTGGTATCCATGGTGTGATGAAGCATTTGAACGTGCAAAAAAAGAGAACAAAGCCATCTTTATCTCCATCGGCTACAGCAGCTGCCACTGGTGTCATGTTATGGAACATGAAGTCTTTGAGAACGAAGAGATCGCCGCTTATCTGAATGAACATATCATCAGTATCAAAGTCGACCGCGAGGAACGCCCTGACATCGACAAATATTATCAGGAAGTCCATATGCTTCTAAATCGCCGCAGCGGCGGCTGGCCGACTTCTATCTTTTCTACCCCGCAGAACAAACCTTTTTATGCCGGAACCTATATTCCTCCAAACAACCGGGACAAGATGCTGGGCTTTGATGAGCTGATCCGGATCATTGCCCAAAAAATAGGTGAAAATGACGAAGACCTTTTCAAAAACGCCGATGAGATTCAGACCTTTCTCAAACCTTCAGAACGTCC
>DAOWOG010000011.1 GCA_030642185.1 Helicobacteraceae bacterium
ACTCGACGATCGTGCATAAGACCCATATGGTCGTTGAGTTTGACGATGTAGAGTTGGCCCGTATCAACGAACTGTTTATTGAACCGAAATGGGTAGAGAACCCTCATCGTGTCGGATATGCTACCAAACTAAGTGCCAATCCTTTTCTCGCTTACTCTCAGATCCCGGTGCGTTCACGTTATCAGTTTCTGCTCGATCATAACAACTATATCGTTATGACCTTTATCCGCGGACCGGTCTGCCGCGGTCAGATGGCGCTCAATGTGATTCATGACCACTTCTGGATAATGTTCCAGGATCCCGATGCTGATCTTTCCGTGAGCAATCCCGAATTTTTGCTGCAGCAGTCTGATAATCTAAGCATGCCGATCGAGACCGTATCGGAAAGGCTGTGGAAAACTTTTAGTGATGATTATCGAAAGAAATATATGAAATATTTTCTTGAAAAAACGGTACTGTATGATAGTGTTTACCCTAATGGACTCGGTGTTGAAGGGATATGGAAGGGTAATACGCCAAAAGATGCTCCGCTGTTAACAGTCTATCGCCACTATGACAGTGCTTCGGTCCATCGTGGCGTAGTCGGTGAACTTCCCCGGACGATGTGGGTGATCGATTATCCGCAGTTTGAACGTATCTATTATGCGCTGGTTGCCGGTTATAATGTTTATGGGAATGTGTCTCATCAGACAAATATCAGACGCTACATGGACTTTTTACGTCTGGAAGGTGAAGCAAATTTCCTTGCATATATGCCTAAAGATATCCGTTTGGACATGCTCAAAGACTGGTATATCGGTGATGATGACGTGCAGGAAAATGATAGGGAGATTATGAAACGCGGAACAGGAGTTATCTATCAAACATCACATCCAAAGGACGAATTTATAGAGAAAGTGGTCAATGAACATATTTTAAAATCAACAGGGATCAGTTTTGATAAAGTCAACTATTACAGCAAAGGGGAACTGCCGCCGGAGATGCCAAAAGTGTTTAACACGGTTGAAGACGTTCAAAATGGAGCACGTTCACTGACGGCACCGGGCACCGGGTTTATCAGACATATTGTAGATCGCGGTGCCAACCTTTTGCATTTGCGTGTGATTATGCCTGAGGGTGAAGATCTGCTTCGCACACTGGTCGTTAACCGTTGGCACGGTAATGTCAATTCGCTTTTCGGTGATGATGACAGACTTGATAGTTCAAAAGATACGATCGACGTTCTTGAAGGTTCCATCGGTTCTTATCCAAATGTTTTTGGCGTCGTTCACTACAAGGACCTACCTGACTTTTTTGATCTGATCGCCAACTTTGAACCGAATGAATACTATATGCATAAGTTTAAAAAGTATTTTGTCAGCCGTGCCGATAAAGATTTTTGGAAAACGTTTGACTGGTTTCAAAACCGTTTTAATGAGCAAGACCCTCTTCAGGCAGGTCTCTATGATCTAAACCGTTACTATCGAAATGGGTGGTAATATGGCCTCTCTCAAAAGAGAAAGGCAGTCTGCTATTTGAGAGCGACAACGTAGACTCGACCGTTTCGGTTGATATAGATACGTTTATAAACGTCTTTATATTTCTTTAGCGTGAGTCGAAGTTCTTTGAGTGAGCTGACAGCACGTTTTTCGACCTGAACAATGACATCACCCTGTCGGATACCCTGACTCTCTGCTTCACTGTCAGACAGGACAGAGGTGATCAGAATGCCCTCGATATCTTTAGGAATTCTATGGTTATAACGCGTGCGTTCATCAAGTTCTTTAAGTTCAAGCCCTTCAATAAGTGTTGCGTTACTGCTTCCCGGTTCACTAAGATCACCTAACAAGACGGTTGCAGTCTCTAGCTTTTTATCCCGTTCATAAGTGATTTGTACTTTGCTTTCAGGCTTATACATGCCGATCTTGTTTTTAAGATCGGCAGAACTGCTGATTTGGTGATCTTCAACTTTGATAATAAGATCACCGCGCTGCAATCCTGCCTTGGAAGCAGGGGAGCCTTCCTGCACTTCAATCAGTAAAGCACCTTCATCGTTTTTATAAAGTTTTCTCAACTCTTTGCTTAGATCACTGATATGGACACCCAGATATCCGCGTGCAATGCTTCCGCTCTCAATCAGCTTTTGGGCAATATTTTTTACCATATCGACTTCGATCGCAAAACCGATACCGTTGTTGCCTCCGCTTCGGGTGATAATGGCGCTGTTGATCCCGATCAGTGCGCCTCGGCTGTCTACGAGTGCACCGCCTGAATTTCCGGGATTGATGGAGGCATCCGTCTGGATAAAGTTCTCATACTCATTGATCCCTATCGAGTTTTTATGCTGGGCAGAAATAATGCCTTGTGTCACGCTCTGTCCGACACCAAAAGGGTTGCCGATGGCAAAAACGACATCGCCGACTTTAAGATCAGAGGAACTTCCCATCATGATAGGTTTGAGATCTTCAGCTTCGATCTTTATGACGGCAACATCTGATTTTGGATCTTTTCCAATCAGTTTGGCAATGTACTCCTGATTGTTTCCGGGTATTTTTACGATGATCTCATCGGCATTATCAATAACATGATTGTTGGTAATGATATAACCGTCTTTACTGACAATAACGCCCGAGCCCAGACTCTGACGTACCGGAGCATCATTTTTCTGATACGGATTTCCGAAAAACTGCTCAAAAAATGGATGCATCTGCCGCATCTTCTCCTGAGAGCGTGCCTGCTTTGTAGCGATATGTACAATTGACTGGGTTGTGTGGCCAATCGCTGCATTGTACGAGAGAATACTGTTTTTCACACTTGGAGATATTCGTTTAGTGATTTTGGGTGCTTCATTGAAATCAATGGAAGCAGCATGCATAGAAAGCGAAAGAAGAAGTATGCCTGATAGCATAATGCGTGTTCTGGTCATTGATAACCCTTTTTCTGAATTGCATTTCTAAAGAAAATGCCTATGCAGGAAGTATAATCTTCAATGGCAAATGAGCTGTAACTCTTTAAGGGATTTATTCAGGATCGTTTTGTATCCGGCGCGTTTCTATGAAGGCGTCGGCACAACTTTTCTGCATAATTTGTGCGGAGTCCAATGAGGTGCATTCGCCGATCACTTCATTATATTCTATGTGTTGTCCATTGATAATCTGAGTACATTTGACTTTGACGATATAAGTGACATTTTTCATCGCTACCTACATTTATATAAGATAATATAATAAGATTGTAAAGATATTTTGTCACAAATGTATCACAAATAGTAATACTTTGCATATCATGAAATTTTTTTTTGGTATTTAGTTAGTGGCGTAATAGTTCTATGGCGGCTTTCAGAGCATTGATGTAACTGAGAGTCTTGGCCTGATGCATGTAGGCAATGTCGAATGCCGTGCCATGATCAACCGACGTTCTGATGATTGGAAGATTGAGAGAAATATTGACGCTCTCATCAAAATAAAGCGCCTTTAGCGGAGCTAGACCCTGATCGTGATACATGGCGACCATATAGGTGTGGTTTTTTCTAAAAGCCGGTGTAAAAGCGATATCGGGGACGATTGGACCGGTAAAAATTTCCTGACCGATTGCGGCATTGGCTTTTTTGATCGATGCGGTAATGGCCGTTTCTTCATCACCAAGTACACCATTGTCACCGGCATGCGGATTGAGGCCCAGTACGGCTATATTGTGATTGCCAATCTCGTGATGAAGATCAAGCAGAAACGGTGTCAGCTTCGCTTCGGTTATGAAGTCAGGAACCTCTCTTAACGGGATGTGTTCAGTATAGAGGGCAACGTAGAGCGATTCGCAGCCGAGCATCATAATGGCATCTCTGTTAAAATGGCGGCGTAAAAGGTCGGTATGACCTTTATATGATAGTCCTGCCAATGACCATGCCTCTTTATGAATCGGCATCGTTGTAATGGCATCTGCTTCACCCTGTTCAGCCAGTACAATTGCCTTCATAAATGAGTCGTAGGAGTATTTTCCGCTCTCTTTGGTGACACTGCCGGGTTTGATGGTGAAATAGCCGGGAACATCTACTGTTTCAAAATCAACCGGAATATTCATTTTTAGCAGATCGGCAGCCTGTTGAAGCATCGTATCACCGATGCAGTAGAGCGGATGGCAAAGATGGCTGATCTGCGTATGGGTTTTCAGGGCAATCTCAACGCCGACACCGTTGATATCCCCGATACTGATAGCGATGCGGGTTTTTTTCATGAACGCTTAGAGAGTCTCTTCATCTCTTTAACGGCATCAGCCAAACCGCTGAAAACAGAACGCGCAATGATACTTTGGCCTATGTTGAGTTCAGTAATGGCATCAATATCCATAATAGATTTGACATTATGATAGTTCAGACCATGTCCGGCAGCGACCTCCAATCCAATGTCTTTTGCTTTGTCAGCACTGCTTTGAAGCATCTCAAAGCTCTGTTCGAGTTTGCTCAGAAGTGTATGGCGGGGGAGTTCCAATTCTTTAATACTGTGGTGTGTATATGGCAGGGATGAGTGCAGCATAGCGTAGACATTGGCATAGGTGCCGGTATGGAGTTCAACCATTTCAGCGTTAAGTTCCTTGCTCATCATCACCGCTTCATCCGTCGGGTCTATAAACAGAGAAACGGGGATTAATGAATCATGCAGCTGTTCGATCGCATAACCGATCGCCTCTGCCTGACCGATAACATCCAGACCGCCTTCAGTTGTCACCTCTTCACGTTTTTCCGGTACAAGTGTGACACGGTGCGGCTGAAGTTTACAGACGATGTCAATAATTTCCTGATTGATAGAGCATTCAAGATTCACCGGAATAGGGGAGTTCTGAATGATCTTTTTTGCATCCTCGTCATGGATATGGCGTCGGTCTTCACGAAGGTGAATGGTGATCTGGTCTGCCCCGTTTTGAGCACAGACGGCCAGCGCCATCAGCGGATCCGGATCATTGATCTTTCTGGCTTCGCGCAGCACTGCGATATGGTCGATGTTGACGCCCAGCGTCATGTTTGATTTGTTATTTGACATTAATTATCTTTCTTTTTTCTTAATTACCCATCTCTTGAAATTTATTTCTTAATATTATAAAATATTAGTTACAAAATTAATTCAGGTTTGTATGTAATTATATAGGAACCTGATGAACATTTATCAAGATTTCTAAATCAAATTACAAGGATAGTAATATGCATATTGTATTACTTGGAGATTCGATTTTTGACAATGATTATTATATCATAGAAGAAGAAAATTCGGTGATTGATCACCTCCGATCTAAATTGCAAACACACTCAACGGCAACTCTTTTGGCACTGGACGGTACAGTTACTTCAGAGGTACTTGAACAAATTGTTCAAATACCAACTGATGCTTCTTGCCTTGTCATAAGTTGTGGTGGAAACGATGCTTTAATTGTTCAGACGGATTAAGTGATACTATTTCAGATCATGAAATTTTAGAGGTTATGCAAAATAATAGTCTCAATTTGAATAAAAAAGCCAATAGTCTGCTTTCTAAAGCAGTGTCCTTTCAAATGGATAATGTTTCTATCGTGTTGATTGAAGTTTAGGGAATTATGTGTAGGAGAATAACAAGATGAGTGAGGTAACAGAAAAGATTAACGCATTAGCCCTCAATGCAGAACAAAAACAAATTGTTAAAATTTTATTGCAAAAAAGAGATGAGAAAAGTATTGTACTGGATTTTTCAGTCCATTATATTGAGGAATTTTTGAAATATCGAGAGTAATATATAATTTTCTGTGATATAATTATTCTATCGTACAAGCGATGGACTCTTTCCGGTTGATTACCGGATAGTTGGAGAAAGGTGGATGGGCTTCGGCTCTTCGCCTTTTTTTTTGCCTTTTTTTTGGGTAGCTAGGGGTGGGACAGGGGACTCCATTGAAAGGAGATCCATAATGCTTGTGCGTGTGATACTGGTGCTACTCATCATAGCGTGTTGCTTTGCAATACGTCTGTATTGAGTAAAAAGGCAGGGGTTAATCGCCCTGCTGCACTGGTATTTCAAAATAATAATTCTGAAAGCTGCGTTTAAAAACCGCATTAAAATGTATCAAGCCCTTTTTGCGTAGAACTCTTCTTTAAACTCACTAAATCGGTCTTCCAAAATCGCTTCACGCATCTGCTTCATCAAAGTGAAGTAGTAATGCAGGTTATGCAAGGAAGACAAACGAAAATAGGTGAGCTCTTTTGCACGGAAAAGGTGGTGCAGATAAGAACGTGTATAGCGCTTACAGGTATAACAGTCACATTCAGGATCGATCGGTTCTGAATCCTGCTTGAATTTCGCACCGCGGATATTTATCCTGCCGAAATTGGTAAACAGTGTTCCGTTGCGGGCATTTCGTGTCGGCATAACACAGTCGAACATATCGATCCCGCGTTCAACATTTTCCACCAGGTCTTCCGGTGTACCGACACCCATCAGGTAGCGCGGTTTCTCTTCGGGCATATAGGGAACCGTGTGCTCTACCGTGTCGTACATATCCTGATTTGCCTCACCGACGGAAAGTCCGCCGATCGCAAAGCCGTCATAGTCCAAAGCACACAGTTGTGTTGCTGATTTGGTACGAAAGGCTTTATCCGTACCGCCCTGGATGATGGCAAAGATATTTTGCTCAACACCAATGCCCTCTGCCTGCTTCTGACGAAAATATTTTATAGACTGCTTCGCCCACTGTGTTGTACGATCAATAGAGAGCTTAATCCGCTCCTGTGTTGCGGGCAGGGCAACCAGATCGTCAAGAATCATCATAATGTCACTTCCGAGATTGTGCTGAATATCGATCACTTTCTCAGGGGTAAAATAGTGTTTGGAACCGTCGATATGGCTGCGAAATTCGATGCCGTTTTCATCTGCTTTGGAGATGTCACTGAGGCTGAATGCCTGAAAACCGCCGCTGTCAGTCAAAAAACTGTTAGGGTAGGTAGTGAAGTTATGCAGTTTTCCCATTTTTGCAACAGTCTCATCCCCCGGGCGCAGATACATATGGTAAGTGTTTGCCAAAATGATCTGTGTACCGAGAATTTCAGTCATATCATTCATGTCGAGCGCCTTGACAGAACCGACGGTACCGACAGGCATAAATACAGGTGTCTGTATGGTGGAATGGGCTGTTTTAATGGTAGTGGCCCTTGCCTGGCCGGAAGTGGCATCAATCTGAAATTGCATAAAACTCCAAAGGCAGTATATACTGCAAATATTTACGGTATTTTAGCGAAAAATAGTAAGGGCACCTTTACGCTATAATGGCGATATTATTCAAGGATTCTTTATGTCATCAACTACCGTATCCGTTAAACGCAACAAACATCGTGTTCACCCCTGCAAACATGAACAAAAACATGAACTTCTGAACTTTCTGATCAGCAGTAATACGGAAAAAAGCATCCTTGTCGTAACGGCAAATGATCCGGAAGATATTCAAAAGATGATAAGCGATGAAGATACTATCGTTATCAGCGATACGGCTCTCGGTGATTCTCCCGAACTTCAATGTGATCTCCTTATCAGCTACGATCTTCCGGAAACTGCCATCGCCTACATGGTACGTCTCTCCCGTGCGAAAACAGATGCACTGATCCTGCTTGACCCAAAAGAGCATAAAAGTCTTTATGCGATCGAAAGGCTTCTCGGACGGACAATTATGCAAGAGATGATCAGCGGACTTGAGTCTGATACAGTGGAGACACAAAAGCAGGAAAAGAAAACAGATAAATGGGCAAAAAAAGAGAGAGAACCTTCACGATATATAGGTAAAGATGAAAATGGCAAGCCGATCTTTTCAGGAAAAACCCGTGAGCGAAACCATCGCTATGACGGAAAACCAAAAGAAGATACTGCCAAAGCTTCCAGAAAGCGCAATGAAAGAAACGATAATCAGGAAAAAAAACCGTTTAAGAATTCAAAATCCTACAGCGATAAAATGCAGGGAAAACCTTATGATAATGGCTCTAAAAACAAAAGCAGATCAAAAGGCAAATCATCACAGAACACTGTCCAGGAATCTGCTCCCAAACGGCCTCCCAGAAAGATAAAAGTGAAATCGCTTAACCCTTCAAAAGAGAGTGAATAAAGTTTAGAGGTGCCTTTTATTAAAACTCTTGACTCTTGTCATCTTCGTCTAACCAAGCATTTTGTATAATACCTTCATAATAATACAAATTGATGATGTATATAAGAAAAAGGAATAATATGGCAGAGGCATATGCAAGATATCAGGACATTGATCAGAACCAACTGCAAAAAGATATTGACGCGATCAAAGAGACCATAGGCACTACGACCGAGGAAGACTTTCAACATCTGTTGAAACTTGAACGATGGGGACGGGATTCAACCATCTTTGGCTATTTTTTGATTCTTCTTGTGAGCATGTTAGAAATGACGAATGCCGGATTAAACGGTTTTGTATTTTGGACGATCGCTCTTGTTGCTGCCATTTTTATAGGTGTAGGCAATGTTTCAAGATGGGCAAATGTTGCTCACCCCATCCTTCATGGCGCATACGATAAAGTCCCTAATATCCCTTATAAATATACAAAAGCCGGTTTTGCGCATGGACATAGAAGATTTCTTGACTGGCTGGACTGGATCACACCTGAAGCGTGGATGTTTGAACATAACATCATGCACCATTATCACCTGGGTGAGCAGGACGATCCGGACAATGTGGAAGCGAATGTGGAGGGTTTGACCAGCTCAAATCTTCCTATGTGGCTAAAGTACGTTTTTGTATACGTTCTGGCAGCCACCTGGAAGTTTAGTTACTATGCGCCTAATACACTAAGAATACTTGAGAACAAAAAAAGAAGAAAAGAGAAATTGAGAGAATCTAAAAGTTATGAATATTCGCCGTTTACAAAAAATGGATTAGAGTTATGGAAAAACTACTTTCTGCCTTATGGTATCGTTAAGTTTTTATTGATTCCGCTTCTGTTCCTGCCGCTGGGAAGTGAAGCGATGTTTAATGCCTTTATTATCACAGTTATGGCTGAAATTATTGCCAACATTCACTCATTTACGGTGATCGTGCCAAACCACTCCGCCGGCGATATCTACCAGTTTGAATCTCCGCACAAGAGTCAGGGTGAGTTTTATCTGCGTCAGATCATGGGCAGTGTCAACTACAATACAGGCTCGGACCTGATCGATTTTGCTCATGGTTTTTTGAACTATCAGATAGAGCATCATCTTTTTCCAAGTATGCCGCACAGTTATTATCAAAAAATGCAACCCATTGTAAAAGAACTTTGCAAGAAACATAATCTTGAATACAGACAAGAGAGTGTGTTTAAAAGAGTCAGAATGACTGCTGATCTCATCGTCGGAAAGAGCAAGCTTCTTAGAGTTGATAGCATCTAACCTACACATTTAATTCTCGTTCCATTCTCTCCCGAGATGGAATTTTCAAAACTATATTGCCCATGGAGGTGTAGTGTTAGTCGTGACTATCCGTTTGAAATTTCATGTAGTTGTAATATTCGATATAATGTGAAATATCAGGAGGTAGCTATGCATACCCTAACTATTAAAGTACAAGATGACTTTATGCAAGATTTTCTAAATTTTGTCAATAAAAAAAAAGATAGTATTTATAAAGAAAAAGATGAAAATCTTGCATATGATCCTTACTTTTATGAGAGACAAGATGAGCTGCATCAGCTTAGAACTAACATTAAAAATGGAACAGTTGAAATGGTTTCTCATGATGATATATGGAAAAATATAAACGACCATCTTAAAACTCTCGATAGTTAAGTATGGATATTATTTACAATCCAGAGTTTGAGAAGCAGACGATACAGATAGTTGACTATATCGCAAAAGATAAACCAAGTGCAAGTATAAAATTTGCACATGAGCTTGAAAAGCTTATCTTACTATTGCCACAAAATCCATTCCAGTATAGACAATCTCATTACTTTAAAGATAAGAATATTAGAGATATGACACACAAAGGATACACCGTCATTTATGAAGTAAACTTTGATAAAAATACGATTGAGATTTTACAAATATTCAATCGTAATAAACCCTAGAATGACAAAGCGAAGAACTCTTTCGCTTAATAGCATTAGAAGAGCGTATTAATACGCTCCCAAGGCCTTATTGATTTGAACATAGGCCTCAATAGGGGTAGTCTCAAAATAGGGAATATTATGTTTTTTGGCAAAGTCGCGGGTCATCTTTTGAATCTTTAACAGATTGTAACGCGGTGCTTTTGGAAAGAGGTGGTGCTCGATCTGGGTGTTGAGTCCGCCATAAAACCAGTGAACCAATATACCGCCTTTAAGTGAACGCGACGTACGCATCTGCAGCTCCATCCAGCTCATTTTTTCTACCTCTTCAACCGTAAAAACTTCACAGCCCAAATGGTTCGTAATAAAGCCGAAAGCCAGCCATACGGATAGAACAAGGTTCAATGTTACAAAAGTGATAAGGGCATCGGTCAAAGGCAGCATATAAAAGATTGGTCCCCAAATGATCGGCCAGTGCAGCAGCATCAAAAAGAACTCACCATAGTTTTTACGTTTAAGCGCAAAGTTATAGGACTGTGCGATGAATGCCGGGTACATAAAGAACATGGCTCCCCAGAATATGATGTATTTGAACTTTTTCAGAAAAGGCGAATTGCCGCGGTTATGCGGGGTAAATGCTCCGTCGAGCGCCATAATATCCTCATCTTTATCGATCGTATTGCAAAAATGGTGATGATTGATATTGTGCTTGAAATCCCACCACGAAGAAGAGTTGCTGAGAACGATGGCTGAAAAAGGGTAACTGAGTTTCGTCGAAAGTGATTTGCTTTGGAAATATTGTGTATGCAGTATGTCATGTGAAATAAATACGGCACGGGTAAAGAGCAATGTCATAAACAGACCAAGCAGAACAGGATTCCATAACGTCAAAGTGCTATAGACGACGATAAATGAAATTACAAGTGCGACCATCTCGATCGAACCGCGAATAGGGACACGCTCTAAAAGTCCGGCATCACGGACCTGGATTTTTAACTCATCAAAAATATCAGGATAAATAGCTGCAGACATATCTTCTCTCTTTATTAAGAATTAAATTTTAATTTATATTATAACTATTATACTTTAAGATTATCTATAATCTTGATTTTAGCAGTGAACATACGAACATTTAGCGAAAAATGGTACAATCACGTACTTTAGAACTGTAATATAAGCAGTTTGTTTAACGTAGGCAGAATGAAAAAAATATTGATTATCAGCGACGGTATAGTCGGAGAACATTTTATTGAACGTGCGATAGATACCTATTCAAGCGAAAATATCTACTATGTAATTCAAAGCAGGGAGACAGAATTTCCTGATGCGAACCCGTCACGTTTTAAATTTTTTGAGTTTGATCCGACCAGTTACTATAAACTTTCAAATGTTCTCAAAATGGAGTTTGTCCAGGTTTTTATCGTGATGAAGAACCTCGTAGATGTCCAACATACGTTATCAAATATCCGTACCGATAAAAAACATGTGCGTGTGATTATTCTGGATTTATGGGGAATTGAGAATGATGATCCCAATGTGCTGCTGATCAGCACCAATGAACTGCTCTCGGCGCGTCTGATCGACTACCTTCCCAATGTCCCTGTTATTGCCCAGAACGTCGGTAAAGGCGAAGGTGAAATCATGGAGGTGCTTGTTCCTTTCGGAAGTACCTATGTTTATCGGCATGTGGGTGTTATTGAACAAAATAACTGGCGTATAGTAGGTATATACCGTGATGCCAATTTGATCCTGCCGACACGTCAGACGATGATACAGCCTAATGATCTTTTGCTTCTGCTGGGAAATCCTGCTGTTTTGTCATCTGTCTATCGTGCGATAAAAAGTGAGCTTGGACAGTTCCCTGCACCGTTTGGAATCAATCATTACCTTATTATTGATATGAATATTGATACACCAAAACAGATTACAAAACTTCTGCGAAAGGCATTTTTTATTCATAAACGTCTGAAACATACACTGATTA
The DNA here is from genome assembly GCA_030642185.1 of Helicobacteraceae bacterium. Classification (GTDB taxonomy): domain Bacteria; phylum Campylobacterota; class Campylobacteria; order Campylobacterales; family Sulfurimonadaceae; genus 4484-230. The sequence goes on from DAOWOG010000011.1 coordinate 12,012, forward strand.
TCAAAGTGTTAAATCCCGGAAACCTGGATACGTTAAGAACATTGAAGGCATTGCATCGGGATAATATTATCATCGATATCGATTATTATGACGGTGAAAGAGAAC